>JACQYU010000099.1 GCA_016208065.1 Candidatus Falkowiibacteriota bacterium
AAAATAATTTAAAAATATTTTTTAAATTAAAATTTTCCAGGCTAACCGGCCGGGAAAAATATCGGCTATAAGGCGTAATTTCGTTATTTTCATCCGCCATGGCAAACGGCACGACCTCGTAACCGGCCTCGCGCAGAAGGCGAGATAAAGAAAAAACATGGCGCTCGCTTCCGCCTTTTAAATAATAAAATTTGTTTATCTGTAAAATTTTCATAACTTTTAATTTGTGAAAATTATTTTTCTCGCTTAGACGAAATTTGGGCGTTTTTTACAAAAAATTTTTTATTGATATTTTTAGGATAATTTTCTGTAAAAAATCGCTACAATTTCGTATGCGCTATAAAAATAATTTTCACAAATTAAAAAAATTTTTAACCTTAAATTTTACCAACCAAAAAATAACTTCCGGCCAGTGCTTCTTAATGGCCGGCCTGGCCGTGCAAATCATCCAGCTTGGTTTTTCGCTTATAGGAGCCGGGGCTAAATTTAAAAAGCCGCATTGTAAATCTCCAATTTTATAGCCGGAAATATCGCTCGGGTAAATATCGCCGTTAGGATCTAAAAATAAATTATCTTGGCCGGAATAATCCGGCAAGATCCTTTGGCCGGTTAAAATAAATTCTTTTAAGCCGAAAGCGAAATAGGCGCGCAGCCACCTTTTTAAGGAAAAACTTTTAAGCTCTTGCTTTACTAGCCAATCAAGCGCTTCGGCCATTTCCCGCTTTTTCTCAATCTTATTGCTGGCGTTAAAATATTTTTCTCCGGAATGAACCGCGGCTAAAGTCATTTCAAGCTTAAGCTCGCGGCTTAGATTATAAACTTTTTTAAGTTCGTCAATATTATAATCCCCCAAAGTAAAGGCCAGCCTTAATTTTTTTACGCCGATTTTTTTTAAGCCGTCTACGGTTGACATAGCCTTTAAAAAACCGCCGGGCACGCCCCGAATCTCGCCATGCTTATCTCCAATGCCGTCCAAAGAAATAGCGATGCCCAATTCGGGGATTAATTTTATTATTTTTTTTACTTGCTTAATAATCAATTCAGCGGCAAAGCCGTTGGTAGAAATAATTATCCCGGCTTTAGGGCTCGTTTTATGCATTACGGCCAAAACTTCTTCCAGGTCATTTCTTAAAAACGGCTCGCCGCCGGTAATGTTAATATTTGATAGGCCGGCAGGTATTTTATTATAATCCTCGGCCGTTAGCCTGCCCGGCAAGTTTTTACGCCAAATATTGCACATTCTGCATTGAGAATTGCATTGATAGGTAACGGCTATGACTAAATCCTTATAACTTGATTTTTCCATAATATTATAGTAAATTTAACATATTGGGCTTTTTTCTTTAATAATATAAATTAACATAATTATAGATAAATGTCAAACCTAATAAACAAAATAATCTTTCTAACTATCGGCCTGATTTTTGTTTCCTTTTTTCTGCTGATTAACCTGGACGGCATTTCTAAAATATTTCTCTTTATTTTATTTTGTATTTTCGCGGCTACTCTCCTTAAGCCGAAACTCGGCTTGCTTATTTTAATAATCGCTCGGCCCTGCTTGGATATTTTAACCGCTAAGCCGATAATTCAAACTGAAAATTTCAGCCTTAACTTGGCGTCGCTGTTTGCCATCTTGGTTATTTTATTTTCCTCGGTTATTTTAATAAAAAATTTATCTAAAATTAAGAACCTGCCGCTTAAATACAATTGGCTTATTTTTATCATCATCGGCTTAATCTCAATCTTTTTTTCTTACAACGTTTACTTAAGCATGGCAGAGAGCTTGCGCTTATTAAGCATCTTGGCTGTTTACTGCCTGGCGTATTTTTTAATCAATTCGGAAAAAGACCTGAAAAATCTTATTAGGGCGATAATCGCTTCCGCGATTATGCCGTTGCTTTTCGCCTTATGGCAATTCTATACCGCCAACGGCTTAACCGTGCCTTTTGAAGGCATCTACAATAGAATCTACGGCACTTTCGCCCATCCTAATTTATTCGCCTACTATCTGCTCCTGCCTTTGGCTTTAGCGCTTTATCTATTTTTAAGCAACAACAAAAAGCAGGTAAACAATATTTTATATTTTTTGTTCTCAATTTTTCTTATTATAATTTTAGGCCTTACTTTTACCCGAGGCGCTTGGCTGTCATTTTTAATTATCGTAGCGGTTATCGGCGTCTTCCGCTACCGCGCTCTTCTTATCGCCGCCATGATTTTTATGGCTTTGGCATATTTTTTAATCGCGCCGATAAATTACCGCGTCAATGATTTAGTTTCCGGCCGATCCGATAGCTCTATAGAATGGCGCCTTAACCTTTGGAACGACGCTAAAGAATATGTGAAAAATAAACCCTGGCTAGGCTATGGCGCCGGCGTTGCCAGCGATTTAATTCTTGATAAACGAGGCGAGCAATTCGGCTCCTCTGACCCGCATAACGACTATTTAAAAATCGCCATTGAAAACGGCCTGATCGGCTTATTGGCTTATGCTTCATTAATCGCCGGATTGTTTATTAACTTAATAAAAAAATATTCAACGGCCGGACAAACCCGGTTTAAAACTTTAATTCTAACAACGATCGGCTTGTCAATCGCTTTTTATATTATGAGCGCCGCAGATAATATTTTAAGAAACACGGCCTTGATGTGGTCGTTTTGGGCGCTTATAGGAGCGATTATGGCGGTAAAGATCCCTGCTATTATAAAGAATGAACACCGGCCTTTGGTTGGCGACAATTAAGGCTTACGCATTTAAAATTATCTTAAGGGCAGTTAGCTGGTTTTAACGATTTTTTCGTTGCGGAACTCCCCGGGTCGAGCCCGGGGTCAAACAGTCCTCACTTCAAAAATCGCTAAAACCAGCTAACTGCAAATTGGCTGCGCAAGCATTGTAAACAAATATTTCTTATAAAAAAATGCCCCGGTCTCTTAAAAGAAACCGGGGGTTGTGCTACCTGCCTGTTGGTGGCAATTTCGTACTTGCCGTCCGTGCTCTGCGCCCAGACGTTATTGCTGGCGCGAGCATAGCTCCGATAAAGGCGCGGGGTGCCGCTCTGGGATGAAGCGATGGGGACCTCGACCAGTGCTCCGCCGACTTTGTCAGTCCGGATGGTTACTTCTCCAGACCAGTCTCCTCCGGATTTGACCAGGGACTGATCGGAAGGCAGCCCGGCCATTTCAGCGAAAGCCACCGTACCTGCCAAAAAAACCACCATTACCGTTACTGCGAAAATTTTTGTTCTCATAACTACCACCTTTCTTTCTTTTTTTGTTTTGGTTTTTGTTTTTTGTTTTTTACTTTTTCGGCGGTTGACTCTTTGCCTTTTTCTTGAGCAAATGTTTTGCTAAATTAGTCAAATCTATAAACCCACCTAGCCCGACTGAATGATCCGAAGTGGACCAATATGTCGGGTTAATTCGCGCCCCGCCGATAAGATTTCCGCTCCCGTAAAAATCCACTCCCGGACTAACTCTTAGCCCGGTCATGGAGCCTTCCTTGTAATGGGTTACCGATGCGCCTCCAGCTAAGCTGACAGTTTCATTCAGCTTGTAAACGGATCCGTCAATGCCAGCGCTAAACATGGTCTTATCGCTGGCTTCGCCGTCTAAAGGCCACGTTCCGGTTTCGCGATCCATCCATTTATCAGTTTTATTCTGATTTATATCGTAATCCATGGATGCGTAATAGCGCATCCGGTTGAACCACGGCGAGCCGGTTCGAGACTTTTCATAACCCGTATAAGCCGTGATTATTTTTGACGTTTGGTCGGACTTATATCTCCCAAACTCGTTTGGATCTATAAATCCCCAATCATCAACTTCGCCCATGCCAACTCTAAACTGAAACTCCGTGTTCGGGCTTAACAGGCGATAAGTTGGGCCAATGGCATAACGGCGGCCGAAATAATTGTAATCATCGCCGGTTATGCCGCTCCAGTAGTTGCCCTCAACCGTAACTCCGAAAGAGTGGATTTTATCTCCGTCCTTAATACTACAGAGATAAAAATTTCCCACGCCCCAAAAGCCGTGAGGGTTGTTGCCGCTTTGATGTATGTCGGCAAAAGCTCCGACCGAAATATCAACGTCAGGCCGACAACATACTTTTTCTTCCGGTTCCGTTATTGGCTGTTCCGGAGGAAGTGGCGGGGGTGGCTGAACTGCAGGAGATAGAGGTTCTACCGGCGGCGGGATTAACAGAATTAACAGCCGTTTTTTCGGTTTTTCCGCTCGCCAAGCCAAGTTCCTGCATTTTAAGGGGTCATATAATGAATAAATTAACCCCTCAAATTCAACTTGATAAAGCCGAGCCGGTTCTAAATGCCCAACATCCCAGCTGGCTATCTTGTTTTTAGTAATTTTGTAATTCCCGAAGACCATCTCCGAGAATTTATCGCCGCTCCGAATCGCCGACTTTAAGGACGAAAATTCAAATTCGCCCTTTTGCACCTTAACGATAAAAAGCTGTTTCACTTCCTGGGGAAGCGAAAACATTTTAATCGCCTTGATGCCGTCGCGCTTTTGACCGAAAGCATGTTGCCCTAAATCATTCAGGGGCGTATACTCGTCGGCTATAACAGCTTGATGCTTTTCAGCCACGGCCGTTTTCGCGACAATCGTCGTCGAAGTCGGAATGGTTAATATCTGACCCGGAAAAATCAAATCCGGGTTTTTGATTATCTGTCTATTCGCCTCATAAAGCTTACGCCATCTTAAATCATGGCGCACGGCGATTTTTGACAGACAATCCCCTTTTCTAACTGCGTAGGTTTCGGCTCCGGCAGATGCCGCAGCTAGAACCAGCGCAAACGCTACGACTTGCAATATCCGCTGTTTCACCTGCCTCACCATTTCCTTTCTCCCAACTTTGACCGCCTGTTTTCTTCTCTGGTTTTCTTCTTATCTTCTTATTCTCTTTGGCGCTGGCAAAAGCCTGCGGTTCTTAACTTGCCAAATGGCTAGCTAGAACAAATTTTCCAAATGGAAAATCTTTTATCAGCCAAGCAAATGCCCGGCCTCCTTGAATAAAATTTTAAGAAAAATTCTTAAGAAAAAATTCAGCAACCAAAATCAGAAAATTTTATTTTGATTTTTTATTTATTTTATAGCCGCATTATACTCTGCGGCGCATTTGTTGTACTGCTCGTAGGTTTCCGAACTTTCGCAAGGCGTGCCTTTTATGGCTGCCTTGACTGCATCCGGTAAACGAGAAGAGTGACTGGCTTCTAAACCTGATGACGTCGTTGGCAAATTTTCTTCTGTAAAACCTTTTTGCTTGCCAGCACCGTATTCTTCCAATTTAAACCCGTTGAAAAAATCGTCTAACGTCGCCAAATCTCTCTTGGCCAGCCAGTAGTTGGTAATATACCAATCCTTGGCAGTCAAAGGACGATTCAAGCGGCCAGGCCCGGTTTCTTCGCGAAACCAATAGGTCGGAATTTGGATAATTTTTGTTACAAATAAAGATCCTCCGACAGTTTCCGGTGTGATTAATGGCCAGGCAAACGCGAGATACCATTTATCGAAGAGAAGCTCTTTAAACATTTTGTCATATCCCTTCTCTTTAACTAAGCCCAACTGTTCCTCGTTCAGCGAAACACCCAGCGGCAGGCTCAATTCTTCCTTCACTTTTTCCGCCGCTTTTATTAATTCTGTTCCGATCAGCCTTTTAGAGAACTCCACGGCCGATTCATACTCCGGGGTACCTTTCTTTAAGCTGATTTTTCGCAGGTCTTTAACTTTCGTTAAAAAACCTTCAGCTTTATTAAGGTCCACGGATTCGTAATCGCCGCTGATAAATTCTCCTTGAGCATTAAATATATATTTCTGCTCGTGGTCAACGACTAAAATCTGATCGTCCGGCTTTAATTGAACGTTGGCCGGAATATTTATTTTGAGATAATTCCTCGGGTCAACGCTGTCGCGGGTAGCCAGGCATTTAATTAAGTCATATTTGCCTTTTTCGTTTTTCACCCGGAAAACCGCGCGCCAGGAAAGCGACGGCCAGACTCGGTTGTTAAAATTAACCAACGCCGTGTCCGGCACATCCAAAATTTCCGGCAAAATGAAGCGATAATACGAAATTTCTTCCGGTTCGCCGATAATTTTTTCCGCCGTAAACATCTCCTTGACATTCATCCGGGAACTCGCGCACCCGGACACCATTGCCACTACGACTAATGACGACAGCATTATAGCTGTTATCATTTTTCTCGTTTTCATGATTACCTCCGTTTCAGCGAAAGGGATTGCTATAAAAGCCAACCCCTATTTGGTTTGGTTTGATTCTCTTAATATTTCCCCCGAGTCTTTCAATTTTGCAACTTGCTCGGCGTATTTCGGATTTTTCATGCAACCTATAACCGCTTTTTTAGCATCATTAAATTTTTTTCTAAAAAGCGGTTTAGTTTTATCCTGCAAGGTCATAAAGGGCGTATACCAGTTGTTGTTTACCCTTTTAAATACCCACACCGAATAAACGATCCCATCCATGTCTTTCGCTTTAATCCAATCTCCTTCTAAAATAATATCATTAGCCTTGGCTTTGGCTTCTTCAGCCGCTTTTTTCCTTTTGCGCGCGAAAAAAGGCGCAACAATAAGATAAAAGATTATAAACGGCAAAACAAAAAATGCCGCTAAGCCTCCCCAGACAACTACCCTTAACTTCCAGATTCCAGGGAATTGAACAGAAGAACCCATTTCAAGTCCTGTCGTTTTCGGGACCTTCGGGGTTATCGCCACAGGCTGTATTGTCGCGGCTTTCGCCGCTTCTGCCTGAGCTATAGTCTCTTTAACAATCTTCTTGACTTCTTGCTCAGACATTTTTTCAACATCCTGCCGATTTTGGTCCGACCGGTCAGGCAAATAATAAACAATTTCCTGCCCGATTTTTACCTGGGTGCCGAGGTCGGGATTCCAGGAGTAAAGCTTGTCAATTTCAATTCCCTGAACCCGCCAAGCATACATTAGCTGGCCCAGCGTGTCACCTTTTTTTACCGTGTAAACAACTTTGTCACCGGCAAAAGCCAGAGACGCCATAACCAAAACAAAAACGAACGAAAAAATAAAACTAATCTTTTTCACTTTCTCCTACCTTTCTTGCCTAAATAGGCAATTTGAACCGCCAAATAGCGATTCTGTTTTGGGCTTTGTGCCCGTTCACTTTACAAATTGTCAAAGTGCCTTGCAAAATGGTTGAAATTTACTAATCGCGATTTAAGTAAACCGCAAAAAGCAAATTCAGACCGCCATTACCGAATAATTTTTATAAATCATTCGAATACGGCTTTCCGAATATATTTTTCATATTGCCATGCTTAACAATTTCTTCGCGAATATCCAAATCATCGTAATTATTAAAATTATTATTTATGTTGTTTGAATTTTCGCTAAAAGCGCTTTCCGGCTCCGATAATATTTCTATCGGTTCAACCTCGTTTCTAAACGCGGCCGGCGCTAATTCCGGTTCGGCTGGCTCCGGCTCAAAAGATAAATCTACCTCTGCTTTACGCGCGGAAAATTTAGACGCGAATTTTATATTGCGCTCTTCGGGAAAAAGATAAATATAAGCCAAAGAAAAAACCAGCCCTAAAACCAAAGCCAAGCCGAAATTTAAAATTAAATTGGGCTGGACCGGATAGTTGCCGGTGATCGGTTCGTCAATCACTTTTATGGAAACATTCTCGCCGCCGCCATGATAAAGGCCGTGCTTGGTTTGCAAAGTATAAGCAACCGCCCGATTAATCAATTCGGCTTGGGAACGGTCAGTATGATAAACGGCTAAAGAAATTATGCCGGAATCGTTTACGGCTTTAGCGCTTACGGTTTTTAACCAAACTTTCATTTGGTCTTTTATGGTTTCGCCAAAATAATTTTTATCAACATAATAGCCGGAATCAAGGACATTTTCAAAAAATGAATTGGAGTAAACCACTTTAGCTAAAATATTGCTTAAGTACTCGGTTGATTTTGAAGTTAAATAAGGATCCGGGTTGCCGGAATTTTGAATTACTAAAACTTGAGAGCTTGAGCCGTATTTAAACGGCTGGATTAAGCTTAAAATTATGGCTAAAATTACAAAAATAAAAACAAAAAGCGCTACAGTGCCTTTTCTTTTAAATATTAAGGATAAATAATCATTAAATTCCATATAGATTGAGTAAAATATTAATATTAGTTTAACAGCAGACCTTAACATTTCTCTTGTTTTTTGTCAAGGCTTTTTTTAACATATTCTGCTAAAAAACAAAAAAACGGGATTATGCCCGTTAGCGTTATTCAGCGGTTCAAAGATAATTTTAATTATTTTTTATCTTAATAATCCTGCCTATTAAGCTATTGTCTGCGCCGGCTTTCCGGCCGATAATTTGCTTTTTATCAAATTCAATATCAAAATAATATTCGGTTTTACCGATTAATCTATCTCTCTTAACCTGCTCTATGGCGACTTCCAGGTTCCTGCCCTTAAATTTATTTTTATAATCTTCCGCTAATTTAATGCCAAGCTTTCTTAATATTTTGGCTCGGCGCGCTTTAATTTTTTCTTCTATCTGATTAGGCAATTTCGCGGCCGGCGTTTTTTCATGCGCTGAAAACGGGAATACATGCAAACGGCTGAATTTCATAAGCTTAATAAATTTTTCCGTTTCGCGAAAATCTTTTTCCGTTTCTCCGGGAAAACCGACAATCACGTCGGTAGTAATGGCAATAGCCGGCATAGCCCGCCTAATCCGCTTTATCCGGCCGGCAAAATATTTTATATTATACGGCCGGTTCATTAATTTTAAAATTTTATCCGAACCTGACTGCAAAGGCGCATGCAGATGCTTGCAAATTTTATCGGATTTAGACATCAAATTAATAAGCTTATCCGTAACTTCGGTAATTTCAATTGAACTTAAGCGCAACCTGCCTAAATTTTTTATTTTAATTATTTTTTTAATTAAGCTTACTAAGTTGTCATTGCGAGGAGCGCAATTAAAATTTGTCATTGCGGGCCTGACCCGCAATCCAGAAACTTGTTCTAAGGGCTGAACTCTGGATTCCGGCTCGGGGGCCGGAATGACAGAAAAATCGATCGCTCGCAATGACAAACTACTTTCTTTTCCATAAAGCCCCAAATGAATTCCTGATAAAACAATTTCCTGATACCCGGCTTTAACCGCCTGTTTTATTTCGTTTACAACTTCCCGCTCTCCCCTGCTTTTTAATTTGCCGCGAGCATAAGGGATTATGCAATAACTGCAAAACTGCTCGCAGCCATCCTGAACTTTTATAAAATAACGCGACTTATTTGTCATCGCGGGCTCCGCGTTAGCGGGCGAAGCAATCTCGCGAATGCGCCCGTTGTCAAACGATAGCTTCTTAATTTTTTCGACAATTACTTTAACTTCATTTGCTTTCAAAACTAAGTCCACACCTTCCAACTTTATTATTTTATCGTCCACCCTGGGCCAGCAGCCGGCCAGCGCGATTTTAGCTTTAGGATTTTCTTTTCCCGCTAATTTAACCATGCGTCCGCTTTTAATCATGGCGGTTTTAGTCACGGCGCAACTATTAATTATCGCCAAATCAGCATTTTTATCCGCCATTATAAAGCCGGCCCGAACTAATTCTCCGGCCAGCTTGCCGGAATCATATTGATTGACTTTACAGCCTAAAGTGTAAATTTTATAGGACCGTCGTCGAATACTCTTTCGAGTATAAATTTTCATAATTTCGAAGAAATTTTTTATAAAATATTTAAGGCAATATATTGTATTGGCGCAAAAATTTTAGAAAAAATTTATCGAAATTTGGAAATTTAGACCGAATATGGTATTCGACGACGGTCCTCCTGTCTTCATACTAAAAAACCCCGCTTGGGGATATAAATTATGGAGCCGTCGGTCGGATTCGAACCGACGACCTACGGTTTACAAAACCGTTGCTCTACCAGCTGAGCTAAGACGGCCTATAAATTTGTAATCAACATTTCTGTGCGCCGTACAGGATTCGAACCTGTGACCTTCTCCTTAAAAGGGAGCTGCTCTACCAGCTGAGCTAACAGCGCAAAATTAAAAAATCCGTTCAGTCGGATATTTATAATTATTATTAAAATAACATATATCTTTAAAAATGGCAAGAAAAACTCCCGCAACCCGCGGCTCATAACTCGCAACTCCTTATTTTGCGGCATTTTGAGTTGTGAGTTGCGGGCTATGAGTTATGAGCAGTGGTGGAAAAATAGTGCATGAAAAGTTAAAAAAACGCTAAATTTTGCCCTTGCTTAAACCGACCTTAGAAGGTATTATAAAAACATGACTGATAAAAAAGATTTAATTTCAAAATTACCGCCGCAGAACATCGAGGCCGAGGCCTCTCTTTTAGGCTGTTTAATGATTGATAAAGACGCGATTTTTAAAATCGCCGACACGCTTAGGCCGGAAGATTTTTATAAAGACAGCCATGGCCTTATTTATGAAACCATGCGGGAGCTTTACGCCCGCCATGAGCCGATTGACATTTTAACTTTATCTTCAAAACTTGAAGAAAAAAATAAATTGGAAGGCGTGGGCGGGCGAACCTACATCGCGGAGTTAGGCAATACCGTTGCGACTTCGGCGCACGTAGTCCATTATTCCGCCATTATCCAGCGCAAAGCAACGTTAAGGCGGCTCCTTTCCGCTTCGGCCGAAATAACCGAACTCGGCTACCGGGAAGACGAGGAAATTGAAAAATTACTGGACGAAGCCGAGCAAAAATTATTCGGCGTCTCGCAAAAATACTTAAAAAATGTTTTCCAGCCGATTGATAACTTATTGACCGAAGCCTTTGACCGCATAGACGAGTTGCATAAGCAAAGCGGAAAATTACGCGGCCTGCCTACCGGCTTTCATGACCTCGATAGCTTATTGGCCGGCTTGCAAAAATCTGATTTAATAATTTTAGCGGCCAGGCCGAGCGTAGGAAAAACTTCTCTGGCCCTAGATATCGCCCGGCAATCGGCCATTTTAAGCAAAGTTCCTATCGGCATATTTTCTTTGGAAATGAGCAAAGAACAATTAGTCGACCGCATGATTCAGCCAGCTCCAATATTATGGAAATAAGGACTAAAGCGCGCCGGCTTCAAGTTGAAAAAGGCTTAGGCTTGTTAATCGTTGACTATCTGCAATTAATGGAAGGCCGGGGAAAATACGGCGACAACCGCGTGCAGGAAGTTTCGGAAATTACCCGCGGCCTTAAAGGCATTGCCCGCGAACTAAATATACCCGTTTTCGCCTTATCCCAATTATCACGCGCCGCGGAAATGTCCCGGCCGGCCATACCCCGCCTCGCTCATTTAAGGGAATCCGGCTCAATCGAGCAGGACGCGGATGTCGTTATGTTTATTTATCGGAAAGCCGCTGACCGAGGCTATAATTACGATGAATTATCCGAGAGCGAAAAGCATATGGCCGAAGTATATATTGCCAAACACAGAAACGGCCCGACCGGAAAAGTCAATTTATTTTTTGATGAAAATACGGTAAGCTTTAAAAACATGGAAAGAACCGGCCAAGAAGCTCCGCCGGAATACTAATTATAATTGTCATTGCGAGCTTCTAAAAGAAGCGAAGCAATCTCACGTATTACAAATTTTTATCTAAACATTTTACTTTATTAACTACTAATCATTCGCGAGATTGCTTCGTCGCTATTGCTCCTCGCAATGACAATATACATTATGTTCAACAAATTAAAACAATTCAAAGACTTAAGAAATCAGGCTAAAACTTTGCAAAATGCTTTAGCGCAAGAATCGGTTAGTTATGAAAAAAATAGCGTTAAAATAACCATGAACGGCAACATGGAAATTACCAAGCTTGCCATAAATACCGACGCTCAAAAAGAAAAATTGGAAAACATTTTAACTGACGTAATAAATGAGGCCATAAAGCAAGCGCAAAAGCTAATGGCTAAAAAAGTGCAGGAAATGGGCGGAATACAGGGATTCAATTAAATTCTAATATCTAAATGCTAAATCCCTGCCTGCCGGCAGGCAGGCTAAACAAATTCAAATGGCCAAAATTATAAATTCAAAACAAATGCTAATATTATTTGTTTAAAACATTTGGATTTTGAATTTTGGGTTTATTTAGAATTTAGAGTTTAGGATTTAGAATTTTTATACATGCGCTATCCCGCTTCTATCCAAAATTTAATTGAACATTTTTCCAAACTGCCGACGGTCGGCCCTAAAACCGCCGAGCGCTATGTTTTTTATTTACTAAAACAGCATCCGGAATGGCTGCAAGCTTTCGCCCAGGCTATCGCCGAAGTCAAAGAAAAAACCGCTGTCTGCCAAACCTGCTTAGCTATCGCCGAAACTAACCCCTGCGGAATCTGCTCTGATCAAAAAAGAAACCGCTCGATTATCTGCTTAGTGGCGGATACGCGGGATATGCTGGCGATTGAAACTACTAAGCAATATAGCGGCGTTTATCATATTTTAGGCGGAGTCATAAATACCATCGAAGGTATAAAACCTGATCAGCTTAATATTAAAGCCCTATTAAGCCATTTAAAGAAAAATAACGCTAAAGAAATTATTTTAGCTTTCAACCCCGATCTTGAAGGCGAAACCACCTCAATGTATATTGCTAAACTGCTTAAGCCGCATAAAATAAAAACCACCCGTTTAGCCAAAGGTCTGCCTATGGGCGCGGATTTAGAGTACGCGGACGAAATTACGCTAGCCAACGCTTTAAAATATAGGAATGAGATGTAAATCTAAATTTAAGGAGGAGAAAATGTACATTAAAATTTGGAATAACCGCGACATGGATGTATTCAGAGTTAGTCCTAAAATAAAAAAAAGCCCAACAACGGAGTTTAAACCGGAAGAAGAAAAGAAACTTAAAAAAATCGCTAAAAGATTTCTGGAAATAATGGGATTGGAATTTGAACATAACTTAAAACGAGGCTGGGAAAATAAGCTTTTAGCCAACGGAAAAATTTTAGACCATAAAGGCGACGAGCTAAAAACTAAAAAGGCCATTAGGGCCGAGTTAGCGGAAAAAGGCGTAGTGAAATTTTACTATAAAAATAAAAACCATTCCATGGCCTTTATCGCCAAAGAAGTAAAAAAACCCGATCATCTATGTTGGAACTAATATCTAACCGACAAAAAACCCCGCGACTGCACGCCACGGGGTTCTTTATTTTTTTAACTGATAAATTAACTAATTTTCGTAATTTCCACTTTCGTATACGGCTGGCGATGGCCGACGTTTCTTTTGTACCTGGTTTTGTTTTTAAACTTTACCACGCTTACTTTCTTATTCTTGCCCTGCTCTAAAATCTTGCCTTCAACCAGCTCGCCTAGCAAAGGCTTGCCTAGCTGGACATTTTCCTCTTCGGCCACGAGCATTGTCTGAAACTTTAAAACCGCGCCTACTTCGGCGTCAATTTTTTCGATTTTTAAATTTTGCCCAACGCTCGCTTTATATTGTTTACCGCCGGTTTTAATGACTGCTATTTTCATATTTTTTTATCAAATTTTATTATTAAAAATAAAAACTCACGGAAGTGAGGCGTTATTGAATTATCTTAAGCCACTTTGCTCTTTCTGTCAAGATAAGCGAAAAACATAACGATCAATATCATAATAACCGAAAGCGCGATTAAGGCCAGCGCCTTGCCTTTGCTTTGCAAAAATAAGGCGGCCAAGCCGAAAATAATGGAAACGCCGTAAAAAAGCAAAACCGATTTTTTAACGCCCAAGCCCATATTTAACAGGCGAAAATGCAAGTGCTTGTTGTCCGCGAACCTAAACGGATTCTTGCCCGCAACCAAGCGCCTAACAATAGTCCAGGCTACGTCCAGTATCGGTATGCCCATAACCAATAAAGCAATGGCGATTTTACCGCCGGAAATAATTGAAAGCACGCCCAGGGCGTAGCCTAAAAAAAGCGACCCGCCTTCGCCCAAAAATATTTTTGCCGGATGCCAATTTAAAAATAAAAACCCCATGCTGGCGGCCGCTAAAATTAAAGCGGCCAAACCGATGTCCGGCTGATAATATTTATCGCTCATGGTAAAAAGAAATATAATAAACGAACCGATAGCCGTCATGCCGCTGACCAAGCCGTCAAGCCCGTCCAAAAGCTTAGTCGTATACATCATGCCTAAAAGCCAGAAAGCGATTAAGGCGGCCGAAACCGCGCCCAAATAAATAAAGCCGCCGAATGGATTGGTAATTTTTTCAATCTGCACGCTGCCGGCAATAACGCTCCCGATAGCCAATACCGGCCAAATAATCTGCCAAGCCGGCTTTAAATTATATTTATCATCTAAAAAACCGCCGGCCATTAAAAAACAGGCGCCGACAAAAAACCCCAGCCAATGCCGCGGCAGAAGATTACCGGTTAAAAGATTATCGCGCGTAAAATATAAAATAATAAAAAAAGCCGCGAAGATAGCCAGGCCGCCGAGCAAAGGCACTTCGCGCGCGTGAATTTTTCTCTCTTCATCAGGCTTATCCGTAATCTTTAACTTTTTCGCCAGCTTGATCACTAAAAAAGCCAGCCCAACGGTTAGAAATAAAGTTATTATGAAAATTTGTATATAATAAAGCATATATTTTTTAAATTGTCGTTGCGAGCCGCGTACTGGAGGCGAAGCGATCTCTGGTCTAGCGGCACGTTCGTGGATTTTTACCAGAGATTGCTTCGTCGCTTAACCGCTCCTCGCAATGACAGTACGCACGGTCTTTTCTTAATCCAAATTTGCTTTTTTTAAAAAATTAAGCTATAATAAATTTTTATGGATAAATTAATAATTTTATCCAAAATCGCACATAAAAAGGAGGTGAAAAAAAATAATAATTTTAGCAGATTAGCGAAATATCCAATTACCTACAACTATAACTATTATCGGAGGGATTTGAGAATGACAGTTTTAGTAGATGCAGATTTGACTGGGTGTAAAGTGGCCTTCCTGGTGCCGGCTGTTCATAAACAAATTGATGGTTCGGCTATAAACGCCATCGAAGAACTTTTTAACAGAGGCATAAAACACGTTCGAACAGTCTCCATAGAGGAAGCCTCTAACATATTGGCAAAAACTCAACAGAGGCACAAAGGCATCCCTGAAAGCCAAAAATTCCTCAAAATCACTTCAAAAGGCAATATTACCCAGCTTTTCTGCTGATATTTCAAAAACCTCAAACCAAGGACGCATGTTCATATAAATTCTAATACGTAAAGAATTTATAGAAGCATCCGTCCTTTTTCTTTTGCCTTATTTTTAATTTATGACGGCTTATGTTGATTGGGCAAAATTTGTAAAATTTTCGTACGAGGACTGTTTGAGCGCGCCACAGGCGAGCGAGTTCCCTGCCTACCGGCAGGCAGGCGCAGTAGAAAATTTTATAAATTTTGCCCAATCATTAATGTGGTAATTTTTACTAACAGCGGAATGTAACTTTAAATCCCCCTAACCCTGCCTCGCCGGCAGGCAGGCCCCTTTATTAAAGGGGGTTCTATGCTACAGCTTCCTCCCCTTTTCCACGCTCACCCTGGCCTGGCCGTCAATCACTATCGTATCCCGCCTTTTTAAGCCATCGGCTAAAACCTTATTGGCGATTTCATTTTCAATTTTTTCCTGGATTAAGCGCCTAAGCGGCCGAGCGCCGAATTTCGGATCAAAGCCTAAAGAAGCTAACTTTTCAACCGCTTCTTTGCCGTATTTTAAGCCAATACCCTTAGCCTCTAATAAGCGCTTAACCTTATTTAACATCAATTCGGCAATACTTTCAACCTCTTTGAGCTCAAGCGGCTTAAATACGATTACGCCGTCAAAACGATTTATCAATTCCGGCCTTAAATATTTATTAAGCTGATCGTTTATAAGCGACTCTTTTATTGAATTAAGCGGCGCGCCGGCTTTAATTTGATCCTGAATATAAACCGCGCCGATATTGGAAGTGGCGATGATAATGCAATTGGTAAAATTAATGGTTCGGCCAACGCCGTCGGTTAGGCGGCCGTCGTCCATCACCTGCAAAAATAAATTTAAAATATCCGGGTGCGCTTTTTCAAGCTCGTCCAATAAAATCAAAGAAAACGGCGATTTGCGCACGGCTTCGGTTAAATAGCCTAAGACGCCCTCGGGCGAACCGATCATTTTTTCAAGCGACTCTCCTCGCTGATATTCGCTCATATCAATTCTTACCATATAATCCTCGTCGCCGAAATAAATTTCAGCCACGGTTTTAGCCAATTCGGTTTTTCCGACTCCGGTCGGGCCTAAAAATAAAAAGCTCGCTATCGGCCGTTTTTCTTCCCTTAATTCCGCGCGTGCGCGCCTTAAGCTGGCCGCTACCATTTCCACGGCTTCATCCTGGCCGATCATGCGGCTATGTATTTTTTCTTCCAAATTAAGCAAAATTTCGCTTTCTTTCTCGGTAATTTTCGTTAAAGGTATTTTTGTTTTTTGGCTGATGATTTCCGCCACGTCTTCAACGCCGACTAAGCTGTTTATGCCTTTAGCTTCGGAAACTTTAACCGCGATGGCTTCTAAAATATCAACCGCTTTAGCCGGCAAAAATTTATCATAAATATATTTGGCCGACAGTTCAACGGCCTTGGCGATGCTGGCATAAGTAAAATAAACTTTAAATTTGGCTTCGTAAAAACCAATTTTGCTTTCAAGCATCTGGATGGCTAAATTATTATCCGGCTCTAAAATTTCAACTTTAGCCATAACATCGCCCAAAGGCTTGTTTTCAATATATTTAACATAATTATCCCGGCTGACGCTAGCCAGGCAAATAATATTGTGGCGGCTTATCGCGCTAGCCAAAACTTCCGATAATTCCAAACTTTCTTCTTCCCCGGCCGTAATGCCCATTAAATTTTCAATGTTATTAATATACAAAACAATATTGCCGGCGCGGACCACTTCATCAATTATAACCAAAAGCCGCTCTTCGGCTTTAGCCGCCGAGGCTCCGCTTAAGAGGCGCGTTATGTCTAATTCTAAAAGCCGCTTGTCTCTTAGCATTTTCGGCACATCCTCCTCTACCATAGCTCGCGCGATTTGCCCGATAATCATATTTTTTCCCACACCGGCCGGACCAGAAAGCAAGACTCCGTTTTTGCCGCTTTCTAAAGCTTGGAAAATTTCTTTAATTTCATCAACGCGTCCGACGCATAACTCAAGCCGGCCCCACTTAGCCGCCAAAGTCAAATCATAAGCAAAATGATTTAAGATCGGCGTGGCCACGGCCGTATAAGCGCGGTCCATAGTGCTGGACGGCTTAAAGCGCGAGGCTTTTCGGTACAGGCGGTAATTATCCATCAGGCGTTGGCTTATAATAAACCACTGGATGACATTATTTATTTTGTCATGGTCAATTTCCAAATCATAAAGCAATTCGCTTAAATTTTTATCCCGGACCAAAATCGGCAGTATGAAATGGGCCGGCTCAACTTTTTTCTGCCCGGAATTAAGAGCGCCAATATAGCCTTCAAAAAAAATCTCTTTAATTTCCGCCGATAATTCGGTCGGCTCGGTTCCGGCTTCTATGGCTAACAGCTGATTTTTTAATTTGGCAATCAGCTTAACCGCGTCAATATTCAAGCGGGAAAAAATCGCCGCCGCTCCCTCGTCTTTAAGCAAATTAAAAAATAAATGAATCGGCCTGACTTGGGAATGGCGGGCGCGGTTGGCTAAAGCAAAAGCTTGCTCAACCGCGTTAAGCGCCGCTGGGCTAAAGCCGCCGGAAACTTCAACTTTATATTTGCTTTTTATTTTATTAAATTCAGACCAGTTATTCGGAGAATCATATTCGGCCGTTTGGTTATATTTAGGCTTGGTTATTTTTTGCCTGGCCGCCTCTTCTTCGCTTAAACGATAAATTACAAACATATCAGCCAGCAAGCCGATCCAAAAAATTAAAATTAACGGGCTTTTCGCGCGCCAAAAAGAAAAAGCTTCCAAGGTTTGCGTTTTTTCGCTGGCCGCGTAAACCCAGTAAGCTAAAGCCAATAATCCGGCCAGACCGATAATATATTCCGATAAATTTAAAATAAAATTCAGGCTTTTTTTTAAATGCCTTAACTTTATGGCCGGAGCGCTTATAAGCAGATTGGAATAATAAAATCGGCCGGCGTAAATCGCTATCACGCCGGTGCCTGAACAATTTTTGCACGCCGAACCTTTGCCAGTTTTGCCGTTGCCGGCGCAAGTCGGGCAGGTTATAAATTGGATGCTAATTTTATTGTTTTGTTCTTCTGGCATGCTTTTATCCCACAAATCTACAAATCTGCTACGAATACCACAAATAATATTTGTATTATTTGCGGTTGATTTGTGGCGGATTATAAAAATTGAAAAATAATTTCGTAAATTACGAATATCGGAAATAAAATCCAAAAAATAATCACGGCCAAAGAAAAAACAAGCCAAAACAGCAGGATCAAGCTTCTAAAAATAATCTGGACCAGGCGCATAAAAAAACTGATCAGCATGCCCTGCCAATCGTATTGCGCGTACATGGGCCGAAAAATATTTTTTATCCAAATAAGAAGCCCTAAGGCCTTTTGCTTATCGGCTAAAAAATTTAAAAGGCTCTTTGCTGAATTTACCAAACCGCGCGAATACCACCAAACCGGGAAATATAAAACATCCCGAATCAATTCGGTTAAAATTTGCAGGCTGTAAAAGATGAAGCTGTTTGTAGGCATAAAATTATTAAACTCTAAATCCTAATATCTAAACTCTAAACAAATCCAAAATTATAAATTCAAATGTTCCAAACAAATGGCTTGGTATTTGTTTTAAATTTTTAATTTGGAGCATTAAAATTTGTTTAGGATTTAGAATTTAGAGTTTAGAATTTTGCATTATTATTATACCATATTCCAACCAATAAAACCAAACGCTTGACAGCCTTTAGGCGATTGTGTATTATATAAATATAAATAAACGCCGCCCGCCAGGGCTGTTTTTTAATTAAAGAATAATCTTCCCACCCCCCCCCTATCAAGGGGGCATAAATAATAAATATGCAAAAAATTATTGAATATTTAAAAGCTTCCATTGAAGAAATGAAAAAAGTTTCCTGGCCGACTAAAAAAGAAACCTATAATTATACCTTGCTGGTAATTTTTATCAGCCTTGGGCTGGCTTTATTTTTAGGCCTTTTGGACCTGGTTTTTACCAAAGGTCTGGAATTTTTAATTACCAATAAATAATTATCCCCATATGGCTAAACAAACATTAAATCAAGGCCGGCGCTGGTACGTTCTTCACACTTATTCCGGCTACGAAGAAAACGTCTCGCAAAATTTAAAACAAAGGATTGAATCCATGGACATGGAAGACAAGATTTTTAATATTCTTATTCCCACGGAAAAAAAAATTAAAATTAAAAACGGCAAACGAAAAATCGTTGAAGAAAAAATTTTTCCAGGCTACGTCCTTGTGGAAATGGTTGTTAACGACGATTCCTGGTATGTTGTAAGAAATACGCCTAACGTAACCGGCTTTATCGGCACAGGCACAATTCCGACGCCGGTAAGCGAGCATGAAATAAAAGATCTGCAAAAACGCATGGGCGTTGAGGAGCCTAAGTTTAAAATTGACGTTTCAATTAATTCGCCGGTGCGCATTGTTGACGGTCCGTTTAAGAATCTAGAGGGCAAAGTGGCCGATATTGACGAAGCTAAAGGAAAAATCAAGGTCGTGGTTTCCATGTTCGGGCGGGAAACCCCGGTTGAGCTGGATTTCTTGCAGATTAAAAAAATATAAATCCCACAAATCAACGAATCTGCTACGAATCTACAAATCAAGCTTCTTAATATTTGTAGTATTTGTAGCTAATTTGTAAATTCGTCGGGGTTGGAAGATTATTAAATAATAAAAACTAAACAGTAAAAAAAAAAAAA
>JACQYU010000095.1 GCA_016208065.1 Candidatus Falkowiibacteriota bacterium
AACTTTGTCATGCCGGAGCGAAACGAAGTGGAGCGATAGCATCTAGGTGTTAATGCGCTTTTCACAAGATTCTATCGCTGCGCTCCAGAATGACAAAATTAGCGCGGCTCCTCGCAATGGCAATAAAATTCAAATCGGCTTTTTATTAAATATAAATATTTGCGGGATTCCCCGGGTTAAATCCAGACCCGCAATGACATAATATATTTTTATGAAAAACAACGAAATAAAAATAAAGCAAGGCTCGTCAAGCCTGTCGGAGTTCGTTAAGCGCCCCTTAGCCTCGGATGAAGAAATTGAAGCTTTTGAAGAGTATGCCGAAAATGAAGCCAAGGAAGAAGAAATAAAAGACAGCCTGGCAAAAATTTACCAAGACGACCAAGGCAATAAGGTTGACGTAAAAAAAATGATTATTAAGCCGAAACGCGGCCTGCTTTTTAATTTATTCACTTTTTTAATCGTGCTGTTTATTTTCGGCGCTTCAATTTACGGAGCCTATAATTATATTTATTTAAAAATAATAAATAATAATTCATCAATTGCCATTGAATTTGAAGCTAAGAAAGAAGTTATGGCCGGCGAAGAATTTTATTATGATTTAAATTATAAAAACGAAGACAGCGTCGATTTAACTAAAATTCAGATAAAAACCGTTTATCCTGATAATTTTATATTTTTGGAAAGCGACCCTAAGCCGAGCAGAAACAATAATATTTGGGAAATAGCCGAGCTAGAGGCGCGCCGCAGCGGAGCCATAAGGATAAAGGGAAAATTAGCCGGCCCGGTTGATTCAAGCAATATTATTTTAGCCGACATAGCTTACACGCCGGAAAATTTTTCCAGCGAATTTAAAAAATCAGCCGGCTTCGAAATTAAAATAAACGATATCGGGCTTGATTTTTCCTTCAATAACTCCTCAAGCGCTTTAGTTAATGAAACCAATGAGATCATAGTTAAATTTAAAGCTAAGGCCGAGAATTATATTAATGATTTCCGTTTAAACATTGAGCATCCGAGCGAGGCGGAAATAATCGGCGTGGAGCTTACTAACCAAACTAATGCCGCTGGCCAGCCGGCTAATCAAGCGGGAACATCGGCTATTCCGCCAAGCGGTTTAACCGTAAAAGCCAACGGACCGGACGCCTGGCTTTTCGGCAATTTCGGCAAAAATGAAAATGAATTTAGAGTTAAATTTAAAATAAAAGAAAAAAAACAGCCTAATTTTAATATTAAATTAAAATTTGAATCGCCCGAGCAGGCCTCAAGCTTGCCTGCCGGACAGGCAGGTTCACCCGATATTCAGACGGTTTCACCGGCAAAATACCATGTATTTTATGAAAAAGATTTTATCATAGACGCGGTAAAAAGCGATTTAAACATAAATTTGATAATAAACGGCTCGCCGTTTGACCAGGGCGTTGATTTCGGCCAAACTTTAAATTATTCAATCAATTACGCCAACAAGGGCGATGCTACGATGAAAGATATTATCATTATGGCGGTTTTGGAAAGCGATTTTCTTGATTGGCAAACTTTAGAAGATAAAAATAACGGCCAAGTAAGCCTGCCTGCCGGACAGGCAGGCGGCAATACTATTAGCTGGAGCAAGAATGAAATTTCGGCTTTAGGGGAATTGCCGAGCGGCGCCGAAGGCGCAATTGATTTTTCACTGAAATTAAAAACACAGGCGGAAATTGATTTAAGCAAGGCTTATCAGGCAAAAAGCTATGTGCAATACAGTATAGCCGGCAAAACCGTTTCCTCGGACAGCCAAAGCAATGTTATTATCAACAAGATCAACAGCGATCTAAGCTTAACCGAAGAGGTAAAGTATTTTAACGATGACAATCTGGCGGTTGGCTCCGGGCCTTTGCCTCCTAAAGTCGGCCAAGCGACCAGCTTAAAAGTTTATTGGACAATAAATAATAATTTGCATGAATTAAACGATTTGCGGATCAGCATAGCTTTGCCGGCCAACGTAAGGTGGGATGCTAAAAATCGGTCGTCAATCGGGTCGCTTGATTACGACGCCCAAACCAATCAGGTTGTTTGGCAAGTCGGCCGTTTGCCGGTTTCGGTTTATAAAGCGGATGCCGAGTTTAATATAAGCGTTAGCCCGAGCGAGGCTGACAGGAATAAAATAATGATAATTTTGCCCGGCACGAATATTTCGGCCATAGACGGCGAAACCAACACGCAGATTAATAAAACGCTAAAAGCCAAAACCACCAAGCTTGAAGATGATGATATGGCGAGCGGGGACGGGATAATACAGTAATTTTTTAATGACAAATTTCTAATGACAAATGTCAAATCAATGTCAAATGACTAAATAACAAACCTGCCTGCCGGCAGGCAGGTTAATTAATTTTTTGACATTTGGATTTCTGATTTGATTTGTCATTTGACATTAGTCATTTTTAATTTTCATGTTCAAAATATTAAAAAAATCAAAAATTTCCAATGCTCGTTTAGGCATAATCAAAACTCCCCACGGCGAACTTAAAACGCCGATTTTCATGCCGGACGCCACCAGGGGAGTAATTAAGCATTTAGGCGCCCAAGATTTAAATAATCTCGGCTTAGAGTGCTTAGTCGCCAATACTTTGCATCTGTTTTTGCGGCCCGGGACTAAACTTATAAAGCGAGCCGGCGGTTTGCATGATTTTATGGATTGGCAAAAACCGATTTTAACCGACAGCGGCGGCTATCAAGTTTTTTCTCTGATACATAAAAATAAAAATAACGGCCGAATTATTGATCTGGGCGCTATTTTTAAGTCGCCTTTAAACGGGGCCGAGATAAAGATGACGCCCGAGTTATCCATAAAAATCCAATTCGCCTTAGGCGCTGATATAATGGTTTGTTTTGATGATTGCCCGCCTAACGGCTATAGCGATAAAATGCTTTCCGCTTCGGTTGAGCGCACGATTAAATGGGCGAAAAGATGCAAGCGCGAATATGATAAGCAAGCTAAATCGCTTAAAAATAATAAAAAACCGCTTTTATTCGCGGTCATCCAGGGCGGAGATAATTTAGAATTAAGAAAGCGCTGTTCGGAAGAGCTTATAAAAATCGGTTTTGACGGCTTTGGCTTCGGCGCCCGGCATGTTGACGAATCCGGTAATTTTTTAGCCGAGGCGCTAAAATACACGGCCGATAAAATCCCGGAAAATAAATTGCGCTTCGGCTTAGGCATCGGCTTGCCCGAAGATATTGTAAAGTCAATCAAGCTCGGCTATGATATGTTTGACTGCGTTATCCCGACGAGAGAAGGCCGGCATGGGAAACTTTTCTTATTTAACTGTCATGCTGGAGCGAAACGAAGTGGAGCGATAGCATCTCAAGATTCTATCGGTCGTTCCGACCAAAGCGTCGGAGCTCCCTCCGGAATGACCAATAATTTTTACGAAACCATTAATATCACCAACGCTAAATTCGCTAAAGATTTTTCTCCAATTAACAGGTTTAGCAAATTGCCGGAACCGCGCCGCTATTCAAAGGCTTATTTGAATTATTTATTTAAAATTAAAGAGCCTTTAGCCTTAAGGCTCGCCAGCTTGAATAATCTTGAATTTTATTTTAATATGATAAGTGAGATTGGGGAGTTAATTAAAAAGGATAAATTTTAAATCGCTAGACAGCCTTTGATTTATTGTGTTAATGTTTAAGCAATAATATATAATTTAATTTAATTTATTCGCCCGCTTAAATTAAGAGGATTTAATCGGGGATAAACATCTATGGAAGAAAAAAAGATTATCTCAAAGCACCAAATAGCCACGACCAGAGGATTAGATATTGTTATTATCGGCGCGGTTTTTTTGGTGTTTTTTCTCTGCCCGCTGTTTTTCACCGGCCTGGTCGCGCAAAACATGGGGTTTGAAAAGATGACGCTGTTTTATTTTTTAGTGCTTTTAGGCGCGGTTGCCTGGGTTACTAAAGCCGTAATCGTCGGCGAACTTAATATTAAAAGAACGCCGCTTGATTGGCCGATCGCCGCTTTTTTAATCGTTTTTATCGCTTCCACGGTTTTATCAATCAGCCAAAAAGACAGCCTCTTAGGCACTTACGGCAATCCGGCAAAAAGCTTGGCCGCGGTCATAGTTTTTATCTTGTTTTATTATCTGGTAATAAATAACATTGATCAAAAAAGAATCAAACTTTTATTTTGGGGCATAATCGGCTCAACTTCCTTAGTCGCGATTTTTTCACTGTGCCAGCTTCTAGGTAAATTTATTATGCCTTTTCCCTTTACCCAAACCACAAATTTTAATCCCCTTAACTCGCTTTCCGGCTTAACCATGTATTTAATCATAGCTTTGCCTCTCTTGGTAATCGGCATGGCGCAAGTCAGAGAGATTCATTCCGGCTTAAAGAATAAAATTTTAATAGCCGGCATTAAAACGGTTTTAGGCGCGGTAATTTTAATCTCTTTATTTGTTTTAACTTTGCTTAATGGTTTTACTTTTTGGCCGGCGGCCATAGTCGGCATAGTTATCGTTTTGATGTTCTTGCTCTCAAAAATAATTAAAATTTCCAGCTCAAACATCGTCATTCCGATTACCACCTTTTTACTTTTAATTATTCTTTTGGTTTTAGGCAATTTTAATATCATGAGCTTGAATTTACCGGTTGAAGTAAGCCTATCGCGTAAAGCTTCTTATGATATTGCCAGGGCCAGCTTAAAAGAAAATCCTTTGCTCGGCTCCGGACCGTCAACTTTTTATTACAGTTTTGATAAATATAAAGGCGTTGATTTTAACGCCTCGCCTTTATGGGACGCTAAGTTTGACAATGCTTCCGGCTATTTGTTTGAGATGGCGGCCACGGTCGGCGGCTTAGGCGTTTTAGCCATAGTTATCATTTCTTTAATCGCTTTGTCGATTTGCTTTTTAACTTTGATTAAAGTGCAAAAGAATGACACGCAATCAATACTTTTAGCCCTGTTTTCAAGCTTTATCACAGTTATTATTTTTAGCCTGTTATTCGCGATAAATAATTCATTGGTCTTAATTTCAACGCTGGTGGCAATCCTGGCCGTGTCTATGGCCATCGTTAATTATCCGGAAAAATTCAAAACCTTTAATTTATCGTTCAGGGCTTCGCCTAAATACGCTTTAGCCTTAGCCGCGATTTTTTTAACTCTAAGCGCGGCCGTGGTTATTTTATTTACCTTGGGCGTAAAAATGTATTTGGCGGATATTTATATCATGCAATCCGTAAAAGTTTCCGATATCAACCAGAAAATAACCAGAATCAACAAGGCAATTATTTTAGCGCCTTACCAGGATATCTATTATTTGAATTTAGCGAATAATTATATGAATTTGGCCAATCAGGAAGCCGGCGGAGGGCGCGACCAAACGATTATTGAAAACAGCCTGTCGTCAGCCATTGAAACCGGCAAAAAGGCTCTAGCCTTATCGCCGAACAGCACAAGCAATACCGAAGCCATGGCTTTAATCTATGAAAATGCCTCTTTCTACGTCCAAGGCGCTTTGGAATGGGCGGAAAGCTTATATAATAAGTCCATAGAATTGTCCCCTGACAGCCCGACGCCTTACCTTAGGATGGCTTTAATAAACATGGCGCGGGCCAACGCGGAAAAGGATAGCGCCCAGCAAGAATATTATATAGGCGAGGCCATAAAAAAATATGATTTGGCTTTAGCGAAAAAAGCTGATTTTGGCGCGGCTAATTACGGCAAAGCTATCGCTTACGAGAGATTAAATAAAATGGATGACGCGATTGACCAGCTTAAAAAAGCGGTTATTTTAACCAAAGATAATATTGATTACCGCTTTGAATTGGCCCGCTTATTTTTCAACCGCGGCGTTACCGCTCCGGGCATAGCCCAATCCGCCTCCGAGGATATTGCCACCGGCGATGAAGCCTCCGAAGACTTAAGCGTTTCCGGCGCGGCCGGCGGAGCAATTAAAAAGAATGATGATGTGGCAACGGCTGAACAACTATTTTTAAGCATTGTCCAAGCCAACCCAAACCACGCTAACGCGCTTTACAGCTTGGCCCTTCTTTACCAGAAAACCGGCGAAACGGAAAACGCCAGAATTGTTATTAAGCAATTATTAGCCGTAGTTACGGATCAGCCGTCAATAGACGTTATCCAAAAGCAATTCCCGGGGTTGTATTAAGATATAACTAAATGCGAAAACAAAAATTACGCCGCGCGGACAAAGAGCCGACAAATAGAGAAATACTTTCAAGCCATAAAACCCCCGCCTTTATCAAGGCCGGGGTTTTTTTGTTATTATTCATATTTACAACACGAAAAAATTATTCTGTCAAAGTGGATAAAAACGCTTGACGCCAAACAGATTATTTGATAAAAATTAAGTAGTAAATATCTAATATAACTATTTAAAAATATGGCGGATATAACCCTGTATGGTTTAGCCGGAATGATTCAATGTCAGTTTAGCGACGTTAACAAACAATTCGGTGAAATGAATAAACGTTTTGATAAATTGGAAAATGGGCAAAAAGAGTTATCTTAAGGCCAGGAAGAAATAATCCTTAAGCTTTCTAACGCCGCTTATCGGTTTGAATTGGCGGAGCTTGAAGGAAAAGTTTCTTTTTTTGAAAAAAGAAACGGCGCAGCTTAAAGCTATGACTAAATAAACGATAATTTTAATATAAACTTTAAAAACTTATAAGGCAAAATAGTTTCCCGAGAATTA
>JACQYU010000096.1 GCA_016208065.1 Candidatus Falkowiibacteriota bacterium
CCACAGATCGGACAATTCCCCCACATAGGACGCCAGCAATAGAGATAGAGAAAAATAAAACTTAAAACAATAATTGCCATTAGCACGATTGTTGTTATGCCAACTATTGTTTTATACCATTCCCAAAGCCAACCAATATTCATGTCGCGCCTCCTTAATGTTGATGTTGATTTGTAAATTACCCTGCGGCAGAGACCGCAGTGTAAAATTATTATTTATAAATAATGTGCCATCTAGACTTAAATGTATTATACACAGTCTTTAATATTATTCAAATCAAACTAATATAATAATCAGCAATAAAAGGCAACGCCCCCGGCCAAAAATTTAGCCAGGGGCGAGAAGGGGCCCGTTCTGGAAACTGCTTCATCTATTATAATTGAGTTGAATTTATAAAATTTTCGTGCGAGGACTGTTTGAGCCCGAGTAATCTCGGGCGAGTTCCGCAGTAGAAAATTTTTTAAATTCAACTCAATTAACTATCTGTTGCTGATTACAACAACCTATTTTCTTGTCCGCCGGCAGTCGGATTATTCTTGTCTTTTTCGACTTTATCATCGGTTTCGTTCTGCGCTTGGCGCTCTTTAATAAGCTCGCGGTTAACCCATAAAAGCCAAGCCACAACTCCGACTAAAAATAAAATAAACAGCGCCAGGCTTAATCTTAATTTTCCCTGATTTAATTTGCCTTCATTAATCATGCCTTGGCTATTTTTCTCTTTTTCCGCCGTATTGTCGCCAATTAAATTTTTTATTTTTTCCAAACCGGCTTCGTCCTGCTGGCTTAATTTTTTTACCGCTTCGGACTCATCTAATTCTTTTTCAATTACGCCGGAACTTTCGGAAATAATCGGCGCCCCGTAATTAATCATGGGCGCCTCTTTAGATTCTTCAATCTTGGCGACTGTGTCAGCTTTTTCTTCTTGCGCTGATTCGGCAATAACCGAATCCTTAGTTAAAAAATAAACTATGTTTGACCAGTCGCTTTGTTTGCCGCGCTTATCTATAGCCACGGCGTAAACCAAATGATTGCCCCTGGTTAAAGGCTTGGCCGGCTTATAGGCGAAATTAGCCGTGCCGCTCGGATGATTTTTTACCTCAAATTCTCCGTTATATTTTTTATCAATATAAATTTTAATTTTAGAATCGTTTTTTGCCAAACCAATGATAAAGGGCCGGTTTGCCGAAGTATTGCTATTAACCACCGGAGCTAACATGGTCGGCGCCGGCATAGGCAATTCAATATTAAAACGCATAATTTCCGACGCTTGGCTTATTCTTCCGGCGCTATCTTCGGCTATAATGTAAACTTCATGCCAGCCTCGGCTTAAATTTAAAAACGGCTCATAGGCGAAATTAGCCGTATCGCTTTCATGCTTTAAAATTCCGGTCTTGCCGTTATAAACGCCATCAATAAAAATTTTTACCAAGCTGCCGCTTTTAGTTAAGCCGACGATTAGCGGCTTTATTTTGGCGGTAATTGTTTTTTCATCCGGCCAGATTAATGTCGGCGCCGGTAAAAAATTAACTGTAAATTTAACTTCGTTTGACGGCGCTGATAGAACCAAAGAGGTTTTATCCTTGGCTACGGCCATAATCGCGTGCGTGCCGTCGGCTAATTTATCGCCTTTATATTGAAAATTAAAATTAATTTCAGCTTGATTGGAAATAATTTCTGTTTCAGCCTGGCCGACGAAATTACCGTCCAGATAAATTAAAACTTCGCTTCCTGCCGGAGCAATTCCCGCGACAACAAAATTTTCTCCGCCAACCAATTTAGTTATTTCAGTCGCCGACGCCTCGGCACGAGCTTCTGCCGAAAAGACCGCGACAAAAAATAAAATGAGGCCTAAATATAACAAACTCTTTAATGCTTTCATGCTGTTGAAAATTTATTATTAAAGCCTCCTTCGCTTAAATTAGTTTTCTATTATAGGGCTAAAGGGATTAAATCAGCTAAGCCAACTTTTCCTTTTAGCCCTAATTAGAAAATTTTGAAAATTTACCGCAGTATCCTCGCTTATAAAATTTATAAAATAAAAATTATTTGCGGTAATTTCAGTTTAGCCGCCAAAACTAAGACGCGTCAAGTGCGCCATGGGTTGATAAAATGTTATTAAACGCCGATAAATTGTTAATAAACAAGTGCATAAGTTAGCCGCGCCAAATAAAAAATCGTCAAAATTATTTATACCACGTCTTTATAGTGCTTTATCTTAGCCGTTTTTTTAACATGATCTATATCCACAGTAATTAAATCCGCCCTAATCTCTTCGGCATATAAATTCTTATTGCCAATATACATTTCCATACCCCGCCTAAATCTTTCCAATTTAGTGAATTGAAAAGCGTTTTCCGCCGGGCCATAAAATTGGCTGATTCTGGTTTTTACTTCAACAAATATAATTTGTTCGTCTTTTAGCGCCACAACATCAAGTTCTTGATAGCTTAACTTAATATTAGCGTCAATAATTTTATAGCCATGCTTAATTAAATAATTTTTGGCTAATATTTCACCAAATTTTCCTATCCTTTGATTATGAGCCATATAATTATACCGCTAATCTCACGCGATTTAATTATTAAAACTTATTTCAACAAAAAAGGACTGTTTAACAGTCCTTAAATAAAACCATTGCCATTAATCTATGGTATATATTTTTTAAATTCTTTTTCTTTCTCCAGCCGCTTTCTTTTCGCCGGTATTTTTATTAAAATCCTATAAATAAAAAACAGCCAAACCAATACGCCAACAGCCCAAAAAAGAAACCAAAAACGGGCGGATAAAAACGGCACCATTTCATAATTAAAGAATGTTAATAACAAGCCGATAATGGCGTTGGTTAGAAAAAAAATATACAAATTGTTCCAAAAAGGAGAATATAAGCTCTTAGACCATCTTTTTTTAATTACCCCGCCGGCTATAGACAAAATAATCAACAAAAAAATAAAAGCTAAAATTATTTTGAAAGAAAAGCCGGTAAACGAACCCGGCCTAGCGCTAAACCAAAAATTCCAAGTTAAAAAATTTCCCATATTTTTAATAAATCTTTATAATTTTACATAAACCAAACCATAATGATAGGGTCCGGCCTCAAACTCTTCTTCCGGCTTTAAGCCAAGTTTTTTAGCCGCGCCATCAAGCAGTTCTTTCTTTACTCTTTCTTCCGCCGGCGGGCCAAACGGCGCGGCAACATTTTTCCATTCAACAATAACCAATTTGCCGTTTTTTTTCAATAGCCTGATTGACTCTCTTAAAATCTCCGCTCGCTTTCTCGATTGATACAAAGTATTGATCAGCAGGCCGACGTCAAGGCTGCCGGCTTCAATTTTAGTAGCGCCGAATATTTCCAGATTAGTCCAAATTGTTTTAATATTAGCGAAATTTTCCGCTCGCGCACGTTTATTTATTGTTTCCAAAGAGGTTCTTAAAATATCAACCGCATACATAATGCCCTTTTTCCCAACTAGCCTGGCTCCGGGAAAAACAAAATGGCCGGAAGAGCCGCAGCCCAAATCAGCGATTTTCATTTTTTCCTCAACCTGAGCTTTGCTAAAAAGCAAATTAATGTCGATTAGCGTGTTGCCTCCTATTGATCCTAACATATAAAAAATTATTATGGAACTGTTGTCGAATACTCTTTCTAATATAAATTTTCACAATTTCGAGTAAATTTTTTATAAAATTTTTATCGAATACCGTATTCGACAACAGTTCTTACGTATGCCCTTATTATAAAATAACTTTTGTTTTTAAACAAGCTTTAGCCGCCGATCATTTAACCTTATTAAAACTTAATCGGTGAATCGCGCACGGGCCATGTTGCTCTAATTTTTCCAAATGGAATTTCGTGCCATAGCCCTTGTGCCGGCCAAAGCCGTAATCAGGATATAATTTATCCATTTCTTGCATTATGCGGTCCCTGGTCACTTTGGCGATAATTGAAGCCGCGGCTATGGTGAAAAGCCTTTCATCGCCCCTAACATAGGCTTGTTGCGGAGTTGAATAGTTTGGCAGTTTAGCCGACCCGTCAATTATAATAAGACTGGGCTTATTTTTTACAGAACTAATTGCTTTTTTCATGGCCAGAAACGTAGCTTGCAGTATATTAATTCTATCTATTGTTTTATGGTCGCATATGCCAATCCCAACTTCAATAAAATTTTTCTTAATTAATTCAAATAAATATTCCCTGGTTTTTTCAGTTAGTTTTTTTGAGTCATTAACTTTTGTTAATTCATTATTTATGCTAACATTAGCATTAAAAATAACACAAGCGGCTACTACCGGACCGGCCAACGGCCCCCGGCCAGCTTCATCTAAAGCGCCGATTATTTTATAGCCTTGTGAAAATAATTTCTTTTCTTCTGTCAAATCAAACATATTTCAGACTAAAATGGGCTAAATTTATAAATTTAGCCCATTTACCAATATATAGCTTTATTTTAATTTTATTTGCCGACTTGTAGATATTTATAAGCAGATAAAGCCGCGACCGCTCCTTGTCCGCAACCAATAACAATTTGCTTAAATTCACTTTGAATAACATCTCCGGCCGCGAACACGCCATCGCAACTAGTTTTGCCACTTAAGTCTACAATAACCTGCCCTAAAGTATCTCTTTCCACTAAATCTGCCACTAAATCGGTCTTAGGCTCGTGTCCAATTTCAACAAACAAACCATCAACATCCAACTCTCTTATTTCTTGGCTAATATTACTAACTATTTTTAATTTTTTTAATTTTTCGTCGCCTATTATCTCCCGAATTTCACTGCTCAATATCATTTCCACATTATTTTTATTTTTAACCGCTAAAATTAGACTCTCAAAAGCTTTGAGCTGTGATTTGCGATAAATTAAATAAACTTTACTGGCGATTTTAGACATAACTTCAGCCGCGTCTAAAGCCGCATTGCCGCCGCCGGCTACTGCCACATTCTTTCCCTTAAACAAAGGGCCGTCGCAGTTAGCACAATAACTTATCCCTTTGCCAGTCAATTCATTTTCTTTATCTAAATTAAGTTGTTTAGGCTCAAGGCCCATAGCAATAATAACTGTCTTAGTTAAATAACTATTTTTCCCAGCCTCAACCAAGAAACTCTTGTCGCTATTTTTACTAATTTTCCTTATTTCATCAATCTTAATATCAACCCCCAGATCTTTTACTTGCTGGCGCATTTTATTAATTAAATCAACGCCGCCAATAAACTCTATGCCGGGATAATTTTTTATGTCAGAAGCCCAAATAACCTGTCCGCCTATATTTTTAGAAATCACCAAAGCCTTCATCATTCTCCTTGAAGCATATATGGCCGCGGTCATACCAGTTGGCCCGGCTCCGACAATTATTGTATCAAACATATATTTGATAATTAATAAATTATGGATATTTATCCCCAAATTACCCACCTAAACTAATTTATTTAATATTAGCCATTTCACTAAACTTAAGTCTACAAATTTGTAGACTTATCCACGTTTCCTATAAAAACTTAAGTCTACAAATTTGTAGACTTAAGTTTTTAATTATTTATTTTTTTCAATTAAACTCTCAAGCTCCTCCTTGTCGCCATAACCTACTTTTTTATCAACCACTTTCCCATTCTTGAACACCAAAAAAGTAGGTATGCTCATAACATTATATTGAGTGGCTATTTCTTGATTTTCGTCTATATTAAGCTTGCCAATTTTAATATTTTTATTTTGATTGTCTTTAATCAACTCTTCCACGATCGGGGACATTAATTGACAAGGGCCGCACCATAAAGCAAAGAAGTCAACCAGCACTAAACCTGCGAAGCCCTCAACTTCTTCTTTAAAATTATCATTGTTAAATATCATATATTTTAATTAATTAGTTAGTTTTCGATAGAACAGAATAATTGTTTAATTTGTTAGTGGACCTAGTGGGAGTCGAACCCACAACTTATCCATGCCATGGATATGTTTTACCGCTGAACTATAGGCCCAATTTAATATTAATAAATTTCTATAAAATAATTACTAATATTAGCTAAAATATTAATATTTATTCTAATATTAGCCATATTAGCTAATATTAGCTAAATAAATTACTTTTTAGAACTTATATTTAAGTTATTTATTGTTTGATGATAAAAAATCACTTATTTTCTACCTTTTTGGTACCATCAAGATAAGTTGAACCTGCGTCTAGGGCTTAGGAAGCCCCTTATTCTACCTCGTCCGCCTAAGACTTTGTGCTCTTGGCAGGAATCGAACCTGCGTCTAGGGCTTAGGAGTCCCTTGTTCTATCCACTGAACTACAAGAGCGGGCGTATCGGGCAGCCTACTGAACTGCGAGAGCTTTATATTGTGATATTTTAAAAAAATAAACACCAATATCCGGCGTTTTAGTTTTTCATATATATGATAACTTAATTATTTTATTTTGACAAACCGGCCGGACTTGCCTAGAATTAGTATAGTTAATTTTATAAAATCAACTTGGTTCAATAATTTATAATTTATCATATATTTATGTTCAACAAACAAGATCAGGGGGAAGTTTTTGGAGAATTTGAAACTGTTATTGGGCCGTCCGTTAGAGTCAAGGGTGATTTTAACGGCCAAGGCAATATTATTGTAGAGGGCATGGTTGACGGCAACCTAAAAACCAATGGCAGCCTGGAAATAGGCAAAACAGCGAAAATAACCGCCAACGTAGAAGCTAAAGAGGCTAAAGTCGGCGGCCAAATTACAGGCAATGTAAAAATAAAAGGTTTTCTTGAAATTACGGCCACAGCTAAAATTTCCGGGGATATTGAAGTTTCGGGCTTATCAATTGAGCGCGGAGCTATTTTTAACGGTAAATGCGTTATGTCCGCCGGACTTGAAGAAAGTAAAAAAATAAATAAATTGGCTTAAGTTTTTGAAAATGAATATTTTTATTTATGATTCTTTTTTGAATCAAAAAAAATACGACCGTTTATTGGCTCGCATTGAAACCAGGATCACTGATTTAGTATTGAATGGAAAAATATCCAGGCTCAGCCCGACCAGAAACGTCAAAGAAACAATCAATAACGAACTTAAGCGC
>JACQYU010000028.1 GCA_016208065.1 Candidatus Falkowiibacteriota bacterium
TCTAAAAAAAGTTAAGAACGGCTCTTCATTTAAAATTTTTATTTCGATGCCCATTTCTTCTTTAACCTCGCGGCGGGCATTATCAATCAAATCGGTTTCATAATTTTCCACCCGTCCGCCGCAAAATTTCCAAAAAGCCGTATCGCCATGCTTATTTAATAAAACCTTATTATTTTCCACGATTACCGGCCCGGACGCAATAATTATTTTCTGCATATATTTAATTTAATTGTCATTGCGAGAAGCGCCAGCGACGAAGCAATCTCGCGTACTTATTCTCTAATAAAACTACCTTTATTAAAGTAAAATATTTACCTTAATAATAGTTTTTTTTACCCCCTTTGTCAAAAAAAAGGCATCTTATAAAAGACGCCATTAATAAATAATAATTTTGTTTTGCTTTAAATTTCGAGGAACAATTCCCTCATGTGTCCCTCCGTATGGATACGGTTGATAACGTCGGCGATCAGCGCGGCCGGACTGATCACCGTTAAATTCTTGTGCCATTTTTTCCTGTCTTTAAGCGGAATAGTCTCCAGGATAAAAATCCTATCGATCGTCCCGTCCTCAAGCAAAGGATTTATCCGGTTGAATGTGGTCGGAGTGAAATCGTTATGAACCACAAAAAAGCTGATCTCTTTGGCGCCATAACGCTTGGCAATCTTAGCGCCGGTCTCTAAAGTTCCGCCGCCCTGCAGCATATCGTCAAAGGCCGCCACTTTTTGGCCAGCCACATTGCCGACAATTTTGGATTTTTCAATGCTGATTTCCCTAGTATCCGGATCTCTTTCTTTAACAATGAATGAGACCGGTTTTTTAAGCATCTCGGCGATCTTTTTATTCCGCTTAAAACCGCCGTCATCAAGCGCCAAAACGCTATCAAACAAATCGCTGTGAGCCATGGCGTACTCAATCAGAATCCTCATTAAATACACATGGTGCACAATCCGCAGACGATAATGCGTGGTGTCGTAGAAATACGGATGCTGGGATGAGTGCTGGTCAAAAATGGCAATAACATCCAATCCTGAACTGGAAATTTGCATAGCCGTATCTTTGTAAGCTACGGTTTCTCCAAAGCGCTTGACGTGGTCAGACTTACCGTCTCTGACAAACGGAAATACGCCGAAAACTCTGGCCGCGCTCCCTCGGATAGAACTGCAAATCAGCCTCAACTCTCTTACCGTGTCATAACCGGCATGTAAAGAACTTAAAATACAGACATCAAGGCCGCTAACGTCGCTGATGCGCCTAAGATCCAACTCTCCGTTAGGAAACGGTTTTGATTCAACTTCTAGAGGGGTCACTTTGAGTTTAGCCGCGACTTCAAGGCCAAGCGCCGAATGAGAGTCAGCGATAATTAAACCGAGCTTCCCAAATCCACTGCCATTATTATCCATACTAATTTTCCTCTCCTTTTAAAAATAGTAAAATAATACCTCTCCTTAGTTATATTAAACTTTTTACCATATAACTGTTTTCCAGTCCATAGCCTAATTTGCGATAATACCCCCTTGCTCCCACGCCGGCAATCACGGCGATTTTTTTAAACCCGTTTCGCCGAACGATTTTTTCCGCTTCCAGCATTAAAAGCTTGCCTAAACCGGCGTGCTGAATTTTTTTATTGCCACCAATCGAAACCAGCTCTCCATAAACATGAAGCTCCCGCACCAACCCAGCCCCCTTTAATAAAGGGGGTAAGGAGGATTTTACATTTTTCACCTCAATCGCGGCATCTAATGCACCGGCATTTAACGCCTCGATCTTTCATCACCTGCCTTAAATTTGTTATCAGGTTGCCGGCCATGATTGATTCGCCGGGAATATCGCGGATTAACCTAATGATGCGCACGTACGGCGGCACAATTTTTTTGCACTCCACAATTAAATTCTGCAAAACCTTGTCGGAATACGGTTTGTATTTTCCCGCCCGCCACCATTTATATAATAAACTGCCGCGCGTTACTACGGTTGGATAAAATTTAAGCTGATCCGGCTGAAAATTTTCATCCGTAAATAATTTTTTAAACATGGCCAAATCTTTTTTAGCCGTAGAGCCGTAAAGTCCCGGCATAATATGGTAAGTCACCTTAAAGCCGAAATTTTTTAATAATTTTGTGGCTTGAATAATTTCCGCTATGCCATGCCCGCGCTTATTTAATTTTAAAATTTTATCATCAATCGCCTGCACGCCAAGCTCTACGCGCGTCGCGCCTAATTCGCGCATTTCTAAAAGTTCTTTTTCATTAATATAATCCGGCCGCGTTTCTAGTGTTACGCCGATAACTTTGTATTTAGCGCCTTCGTTTTTCTTTTGCTCCTGCAATAACTTTTGTTTTAATTTTGTCATCCTGGAGCGACTAAAAGGAGCGATAGGATCTTGACGAGATTCTATCGGTCGCTGCGCTCCCTTCAGAATGACACAATTATATTCATTCGCCGCTCTAAAGCACTCTTTTATATACCAATACTTATAATTTACCGGCAAGGCCGACCAGGTTCCGCCGATGACAATTAATTCAATTTTCGTGGGTTCATGCCCGTTAGCTTCTAAAGCGCTAAGGCGCAAGCTCACCTGCTTATACGGATTATAGCCGCAGCGGATAGCGCGCATAACCGCCGGCTCATTGGACAAATAGCTTTGCGGCACATTCAATTCACTGGGGCAATAAGCGCATTTACCCGGGCAAGGATAAGGCTTGGTTAAAACCGCGACCGGCGCTATGCCGGACATGGTGCGTACTGACCTTTTTCGCAAAATTTTTTCCAGCTCCGTTTGCCGCTTAACCTTGCCTAATTCCAGGCCGCTTCTATATTCTTTTAGAATTTCCGAGTGCGACAAAATTTTCTCGCTATATTTTTTAGCCAGTTTTCTTTTAGCCGCCATTAACTCGGCGCGCGATTTTATTTCACTGCCTAGCAATTCATTAATAGCGTTTTTTCTATTTTGTTTTTCCTTGATTGACATTGCTTTGCATGTCATTGCGAGAAGCCTGTAATCAGGCGACGAAGCAATCTCTGGTGAAAATCCACATACGTGCCGTTTAACCGGAGATTGCCGCGTC
>JACQYU010000100.1 GCA_016208065.1 Candidatus Falkowiibacteriota bacterium
AATCAAACTGCTTAGTCTCGCCGGAAATTGCTTTGGTAACGATGCCGTAATAAATCGCGGTTTGAGTTTTTTTTGCTCTAGCGTCAGCGATATAATTTTCCGCCCAAACTTTCATGGTATCAGTCATAAAAATCTGCAAATCGCGGATATTGCCATAATCGGACTGATTGGAAAAACTCCCGAATCTTTCGGCAAAAGACGAGGCCATTCTAACCAAATCATCCGAATCAACCTCAGCTTTTTTAAAAGGAACTGTTGGTTGGACTGCCGCGGCTGGCTTAGCCGGCGATTCAACCGCCGGTTCCGTTGTTTTTGCTTGCTCTTGGGCTGCCGGCGATTCAACCGCCGGTTCCGGCAAAGAAGAAAATCTATAAAAAAAGATAATATAAACAATGCCGACGATTATAGCCAGAGCGATGATAACAATAATTATGCCCCAAACTTTTTTATTCATATTTACAAATTAATAAATTCTAAATCCTAATAACTAAACTCTAAACAAATCCTAAATTCTAAATCCAAATGTTCCAAACAGAATGCAACTGCATTTATTTTGAATTTAGAATTTGGAACATTAGAATTTGTTTAGGATTTAGGATTTCGTGCTTAGAATTTTAATATACTAATAGTAATTCGCATTGCTTAACTTGCCGCACCATCTTCCTCGCTCTCCCCTTCGGCGCTTAGCATATTGGAGGCGAATTCTTTTTTCTCCTGTTCAATTTCTAAGAGCTGCCTCGGATCGGAGGTTATTAGCTGGTCTTCGGTATATGAAGCCACAACTTTTATGGCAACATGCTTTGAGCCGGCAAAAAATATGCCTTCACCCACGCCGCATTCAAGCAAGAGATACTTCTCCCCTTGCGTTAAAACAAAAGTTTTTTGCACTAGCTCAATGGCGGCCGGAGACTGCTTTAGGAGCAATTGTAAAGCCGAATTATTAACAATCGCCTGGCCGTAAGGCGAAGTTAAAAAATCATTAACATCCTGAGTAATGGTCGTTACGCCAAGATAATATTTTCTGCAGCGCTTAACTAAAGCGTAAATAAATTTGGCGCTGTCTTCGTGCTGCATAAGCCACCAAGCTTCATCAATCACTAAAATTCTTTTTTTAAGTTCAGAGCGCACGACATTCCAAATATAGTTAACTATCATATAAATAGCAATCGGCCTAAGCTCGTCTTCTAAGTCGCGAACGGAAAAACAAACCAGCTGATTATCCATTTTTAAATTGGTCGGGCTGTTAAACAAGCCGGAAAAAGTGCCTTGAGTGTATTTTTTAAGCCTTAAAGCCAGGCCGGCTCCGCCCTCCATGCCTTCTAAAATATCTTCTAAATCCTGCATAATCGGCGCTTCAACTTTAGCTAAATCAGAATCGGAAGTAATATCCTTTTTAGCATAAGTTTCTAAGAGCGCCCGATCAATTATTGAGTCTTCTTCATGGGTTAAATCGCCCAGCATTAGCCTAACTAATCCTTTTACGGTTATGACGCCGCTTCTAATTATATCCTCAGCCTTAGATTCGCCATAAACCGAGCGCGGCAGGTCAAACGGATTAATTTTATTTTCACTGGCCAAAGATATATTGATATAAGTTCCGCCGACCGCTTCCGATAGATGCTTGTACTCGTTTTCCGGGTCAATAATAATAACCTCTGTTCCCATCATCAAGCTGCGCAAGACTTCAAGCTTAATGGCATAGCTTTTACCGGCGCCCGAGGTGGCGAAAACCACGCTATTGGCATTCTGCAAGCTAAAACGATCAAATAGAATTAAGCTATTATTATGGCGGTTGATACCGTAAAGGATGCCCGAATCAGAAGTAAGCTCGCTTGAAATAAAAGGAAACGATGAAGCAACAGGAGAAGAATTCATGTTAAAAGCGATATATAATTCATCGTTAGCTAAAGGCAAAGTTGAATTAAAGCCTTGCTCGGCCTGATAAAAAACTCTTTTGGAATAAACCAAGCGAGAACCGAAAATATTTTCCACTTCTTCTGATAATTTATCCAATTCCGGTTTATTATCGGCGTAAATCGTTATATACAAAGCAAATTGAAAAAATTTTTCCGTGCCTTGAGTTAAAGCGTCGCGCAAAGATTCTATGTCTCGCAAAGCGGTTTCACGCAAAGGATCGCGAGCCGCGCCCTTTTCCGAATCAGATATGATTTGCGCTTCTAAATTACCAACCTTCTTCTTAAGCTGATTTAAAACCACCGCGCTTTCAACCGGATAAAAGAACATGGAGATATCAAACGTGGAATTTAAATTTATAACCGGCGCGAACCAGCCGACGCTGATATAGCGCGGATAGTTTACCACAAAAATAGTCCTGACGAATTTTGAACCCAGCTTTAAAAAATCAGGGCTTACTTCGATTGAAGCCGGAGCAATTAGATCTTTTATGGAAAGCGCGCCTCGACGGTAAGATTTTTCCTCCTCAATCAACTCCCGGGTTAAAGAAGGCGCCTCCTCAACCTGTTTAACTTTTTGCTCTTCGGCCAAAGATTTTTCCTTGGACTCAATTTCCTCTTGTTTTTTTACTTCATCTGGATTAAACATATTATTTGTAACCATCTCATTATACTAAACACTATTCGGCCAATCTTAATTCTTTTATGTCAACTAATTTTTGATTAGCTGAAGTTTCCGGATTATAGGTATTATAAAATAGCTCGATTAAGCTTTGGGTATCTAAAGATACCGCGTTAACGCCCATAGAGGACAAACCGCCAATAACATTTTCCACCCGCCTGGTTAATTCCGATCTTCTTCTTAGAAACCTATCTTCTTTCATTTTAATCAGAGAAGCCGGCCTTAAAGATTCGAACAACTTGGCAAAAAAGCCTTTTTGCTTATCAGATGAAGGATTATAAGAAATAACCACATAAAACTTTTTATTCATAATTTTACCCAGAGAAATCAATTCGCTGATATACTGCAGATATTCGGCGGTTTGCATTTTTAGAAGCTCGTTAGTCTGCTCTTTTTCTTTTTGCCTTAAAAAAACCAAATAATTATCAATATTAAGCTCGCGCGACTGGATAACGATTTGCAAAGGAAAATCAATATTGTTAAGGAAGCCGACATAAGCGGAAATAATCGCGTTTTGCTCATCTTCGCTTTTTAAAGCAAAATTAATGCTGGCGACCAAAAGAACCGCGCGTAAAGTTCCATCGCGCATAATTACGGTGTCTTCGCGAAATTCAGCAATATCCAAATATTGCTGAGTTGAGCTGGCTATTTTATTTTTGGCTAATTTGTCGGACATAATATTTTAATTTTCAATTTTCATTATCTCTCCACGCTTTTCACGCTAGTGTCTTCATTTTCTCCCTGATAAGCTCCTCTGGTATCGACGATCAAAGATAATTCCGCCAAGCGAGAAGCGGTATAATGCTTATTCACGGCCGCTTCTTGAATGGCCGGAGAAAAATTATTTTCCTTGACCCCGTAATCATCGCCGGACGATGAGGAGTCGTTGCGCCAAACTCTTAGTCTGGTCCGTTTTAAAGTTTGGAATAAATTCAAAACAAAATAATGGAAAGGCCGGCCGTTTATCTTTAAAAAAGCGAAAATACCGGTTATTAAAAGCGTCAGCAAGCCCAAAGTTACGAATAAAGAAAAATCAAATATTTTATAATAAATAGCTACTAATAAAAATCCGGCCAGCATAACAATAAACTGCCTGGTAGTTATGGGACCGATAATTTTATCTTCGACATCAATAAATTGCGGAACGATAAATTGCTGCATATGGGGCACGTAAATTAAATGAAATTTAACGAATCACAAGAATTAATTTTTTCGTGTTTTATTATTAAAAACGCAAACTTTTATTTAAATCCATAATCGCTTTAAATTCTTCGGCGGTTAAATATTCTTGATTATTTATTTTTCTTTCTTCTATTATAACATCAACCGGTTTGTTTTCGCCAATACTTGAACGGCCGATCTCAAGATATAGCTTATTGATCGGATTTATCCGCCAAAGCTTAATGCCCTCAAGCTTTTTATCATATCCTTCTTCTTCCAATAAGCTAATTTTACTTTTAACTTTATTGGCGCTTTTCTGCGGATCTCTGTCTAGCCTGCGGAAGTTAATCAAATCCATATATCTAATTTCTTCTAATGGCCCCATAACCCGAGGCACATATTTAACATCTTCTATTCTAGTTTTTTGGCTTTGGCTTAAATTTTCCGCTTCAAATCTCCTTTTCGCCAAGAACATATCGTCCCGGCCGCTTTTTAGCGCCGGCTCAATCGGCTTGGCTTTGGTTTGAATATTTTTAGGAGCGGTGGTGATTTTTTTTTGGTCTTTAGGCGAGCTTTTTCGCGCGGCCTCAGCCGGAATAACCGCCGGATTTAAAGGAGCCAGCTCATGGCCGGTATCCAATTTTTTCAAATCATTTTTTATTTTATCTTCTTTCTTTTCTAACTTAGAAAAGTCGTAAGCCGCGTCCCTGGCGATCTCGCGTTTTTGAAAAAATTCGGATTTTTCCGGCTCTGGAATATTAATTTTAGGCAAAGGCTTTAGTGAATGTCCCGGAGTTAAATTTAAAACCTTATGCGAAAGAAGCATAACCTTTTCCGCCGAATCTTCGTCAAAGCTTAAGCCGCCGTTTAAAAACGGCTTCATTAAGGCTGTTTTAGTCTCAAGCTTATTCCTAATGCCGCGCAAATAAGTCTTTAAAATTTGCGAGAACCGATAAGTTAAGCTGGCTGAGCCGAAATTAATCTGCGCGCGGCTAATTATTTCTTTTAGTTTAGCGTCAATTGCTCCGGAAGCCAAATTAAAATTTTCGGTTGTAATTATTTTTTTGGTTAATTTCCTGATCTCTTCTTCGTCGTCAGGAGAAAAGAAAAAGCTGGCTCCCTTGACTTTAAGTTCGCCGGCTGGCGGAACGGGCGCGTAAGGCGGCATATCGGGCGTAATCGGCCTAACCGACTTTACCGCGCCGGCCGAGAAATAGCTTCCCAGCGAAGAAAAAATATTTTTCTTTAATTCCTCGGCTAATTTTACGGCTTGCTCCTTTAATAAATTTTCCTTAAATAGATAATCGGTTAAATCATTGAGCGCTATCTCGCGCACCATAATTTTCATAATTAAAGCGGCCAGAGGAATATTATATTTATTCTCTAGCGCTTCAATTCTTTCCATCATTTCTCCGCCGGAAATTTTTTGTCTTAAATCAGCCGGTAAATTATTAAATTTTTGCAAATACTCAAGCATGGGAGGAGAGATTAATTTTCAATTTCTAATTTCTAATTTCTAAACAACGGCTTAATGACCGAATTTTTAATTAATTAAAAATTGAAAATTGAAAATTTTTTAAGGCCTCTCCAATTCTAACAAATCATTACTCATTTGCCTTTTGAGTTCTTCGGCATCGTTAAACCTCATTACTTCCCTGATTTTTCTGATTTCCCTGATTTTTATTATCTTGTCAGCCGGCCCGTTAACCCGGTCTTTAATGTATAATTCCAAAGAAGCCGGCTCGTTAAAGGTTTCTTTTTGGCCGTAAAAGAGAAGCCCTCTATATATTTTACCACTAATTTCGCTTTCTACTAAATAGAGGCCGTAATTTATGTCAATTTGATCGTTATCCAAATTAATTGTCGGAAAGCCAAGCCGCGCGCCCCTGCCTAATCCGCTTTTAATTTTAGCCTTAAATTCAAACTTGGGCGATTTTTCTCCGAACACAATTTTTAAAAACGCCATGAATAAAATTAAGCTGGCAACTATTTGAATCGGGCTTAAAACATTATGGTTGATAAAATAATCTAAAATCACGGCGGAAAAGGGCCAGAATAATTCTAAGATGGTTGAAGCCGAAGCCGTAACCCTTTTTAAGCCGTAATAATAAATAAACATGGCCGCGGCGCCGCTGGTAAAAACAATTATAATCAAATACTGCCAGTGCATGCCGGTAACCGTCGAAAACTTAAATAAGTCGCCGGTCGCGAGCGCGTAAACTAAAACCAATAAGCTTGTAAGGCCGAATCTTAAGGCCGCCGTAGACTTAAAATCAAGATGGTTAACGATTCTCTTGCCGAAAACCGTAGATGAGCCAAAAGCAAAGGCGGCGATTAAAGAATAAAAAGCGGCATTATGCAAAAAATTTATTTCTCCTAAATTCAAGCCGGTTTTGCCAAAAGCTAAAAAATAAGCCGCGGCGATGGCCACAAGCGCCCAAGCATAAAACGATTTTCTTAAGCGCTCGCCTAAAATCAATCTGGCCATTAACAGCGCGAAAACCGGCTGGAGTTTTTGCAGTATCACTACGGTGGCGAAGGTAACTGATCCGTCCATGGCGGCGAAAAAGGCTTTGGTAATCATAATCGTGCCTAAAGCGCCGCCGAAAAAAGCCACCCAGCCGATCGCCGCCCACTCTTTGCTTTTAAGCAATTTTATTTTGCGCCAGCTTAAAAAAATAAACGGGCTTAAAACTAAAAAGCCTAAAATATGCTCAAGCATCACTACTAAAGCGGCCGGCAGGGCATAAAGCTTGGAACGGATAAAAACTCCGTCCAAGCTCCAAAGCAAAGCCGCCAGCATAATAGCTAAAGCGCCGAAAACCCACTGTTTTTCTAATTTAAACGATTTCTGCATAACTTTACGCCCCCTTTAACAAAGGGGGTTAGGGGGATTTTAAACGTTTCACTTAAATAACCACGATTATACCACGCAACAACTAAAAATCCCCCGCCCTTTGGGCGACCCCTTTGTTAAAGGGGTCTGAATTAATTATATCTTCCCCTCTTTCTTTAATATCCCCGCCTTATCAATCGCTTCCCAAGGAAAATCTTTGCCTGATCTGCCAAAATGCCCGTAAGCCGCGGTTTTCTGATAAATCGGCCGCTTTAAATTTAAATGGTCAATAATTTGCTTGGGGCGGAAATCAAAATGCTTATGGATTAATTCTAAAATTTTGCTTTCGGCCGTTTTGTTGGTGCCATAAGTGTCAATATAAACTCCAACCGGTTTAGCCACGCCGATAGCGTAAGCCACCTGCACTAAACAGCGATCAGCCAGGCCGGCGGCCACCACGTTTTTAGCCACATAGCGCGCCATATAAGCGCCCGAGCGGTCAACCTTGGAAACGCATTTGCCGGAAAAAGCGCCGCCGCCATGAGGCGCGGCTCCGCCATAAGTATCAACGATAATTTTTCGTCCGGTTAATCCGGCATCGGCCGGCGGTCCGCCCAAAATAAATTTACCGGTAGCGTTTATGAAAACCTTGGTTTTTGAGTCAAGCAATCGGCCGGCTACCGGCTTAATTACTTTATTTAAAATATCGGCTCTTAATTTATTGGTGCTGACGCTTTTAGCGTGATGGGCCGCGATTACCACGGTCTCTAGCCGCTTGGCCTTGCCATTGTCATATTCAATCGTAACCTGGCTTTTGCCATCAGGCCTTAAATAAGGCAAAACTTTCTTTTTTCTAACTTCGGCTAATTTTTTGGTTAATTTATGCGCG
>JACQYU010000029.1 GCA_016208065.1 Candidatus Falkowiibacteriota bacterium
TAATTCGCTTACTTTTTCCTTCTGCCGGTCCAAATCAAAGCAACCTCCAAGTATCCAGGAGGCGTTCTCTTAAAATTTCCAGATTTTTCAGGAGATTTTCCATAACTTAATACTAACCTTTTATATTATAAAAATCAAACTTTTTCTATTTAAACTTATAAATTTTCTTTTTAAAATCTTTTACCCCGCCTTTTTCCGTTTTTACGCCCTCTTGCCTTAATAGCTCAATTTTTTTCTTAATTCCTCCGGCGTAGCCGCCAATTCTACCGTCGCTTCTAACGACACGGTGGCAGGGCGCGCAGGGCGCGGCAGGGTTTCGCCCGCAGGCGTTGCCTACGGCACGAGCGGCTTTAGGCTGGCCGAGATATTTGGCCAGCTCTTTATAGGTTGTTATCCGGCCGCGTGGAATCAATCTTAGCGTTGCCCAAACATTTTTATTAAATTCAGCCGGCTGCATATTATTTAACGGGGATTATTTAATAACTCCTGTATCTGGGGCGACAAATTATTTAAATTCATATCGCCGGTTCCGCCTTTTAAAAGGCTTTCAATTGGGTTGGAAACTCCGGCTTGAATGCCTAATAAATCTTTATATTGGTCATACAGCCCGCCTAATAAAGGTGGCAGATAAATTATGCCTAAAATAATCGGGGCAATGATTAAAAACAAATAAAAAAGGCTAACTAGGCGCTGAAAAAACAAATAGCCCTTTATTTTTTTAGTCATTATATAAATTTCTTCGGTAAGCTCTAAATTCTGTTCCAACAGTTTTTTTATTTCTGCCGGCTCGTTTATTTGATTTTGTTCATTCATATCCCAACGAATCTACAAATCAACTACGAATCTACGAATGCTCATAGATGACCGTTAGATTATATTACTTAATTAAATTATTTTTTATTTGTATTATTCATAGCGGATTCGTTGATTCGTGGGAGTTATCTAACTTCGCAAGTTTTCACATACTCGCGCCCCGCTTCCGCCATCTCCTGCATCTGCCTTGAGTTGTATGGCACCCGCTTTTCCAAACCGCATTCAACCAAATCAATATCACTTTTAAACTTTTGCAAATACCACTTAGCCGCGCCTTTAATTATTTTTCCCATTTCACTTATATCGTCTTTATTTAAAAGGCCCGGCGCAACCGTGGTTCTAAATTCATAGGGAAGGCCGCTTTGCATTATTATCTTAACACTTTTTTTTATATTGTTAAAATCCGCTTTTGTACCGGTTATTTCTTCATATTTATCCGCTGGCGCTTTTAGGTCCATGGCAAAATAATCAACTAATTTTTCTTTTATCAGCCGGACTAGCGTTTCCGGATAACTGCCATTAGTGTCCAATTTTACCAAAAAGCCCAATTTTTTTATTTTTTTAATAAATTCCAATAAATCTTTTTGCAAACATGGTTCGCCGCCGGTAATAACCACGGCGTCAAGTTTGCCGGCGCGCGAACGCAAAAAAACAAAAAGATCATCCTCTTTAATCTTAGGATGAACTCTTTGTTGCTCAGTTGCCTGAGCATATTTTGACTTGCCGACCTTGATGGGCCAGACAAGCATGGGGTTGTAGCAAAATTGGCAGCGGTAATTACAGCCTTGAGTAAACACAATAGCGCTGATTTTTTCCGGATAATCCAATAAGCTGAATTTTTGCAGGCCGCCAATTAACATAAGGGGTTGGAATTATTGAGGTTTTCAGGATTGTTGAAAAATGGCTATCCCAAAAATTCCAAAATATCCAAAGCCTCCCAATAATCTTATTACTCTTTATTAACTTTAAATGTTTTACGGTTATAATACTCCGCTTGTTTGCCGTCATTCCATTGCTGGACCGGCCTTAAATACCCGGTTACCCTTGAATAAACCTCGCAGGCCGTTCTTTTAACTTCAATTGGACTCATATGGTTTCTCCTTTATCCAGTTCATTAAAACTAGATTTTTATTTTTATTATTATTTAAATTAAAATATTTTCAACTTCTTTTTCAACCTGCTCTTTCGGCAGATAGCCGATTTCCTCGTCGCACTTAGGGCAGAAAAAGTGTTCGCCCGCCAAATAGCCATGCTTAGGGCAGACTGAAAAAGTCGGCGTAATCGTAAAATATGGCATGTGATATTTATTGACTATTTTTTTAACTAAACCCCTAACCGATTCGGCGCTAGGCATAGCCTCTCCTATAAAACCATGCAGAACCGTTCCGCCCGTATATTTAGTCTGGATGTCGTCTTGCAAATCCATAGCTTCAAACAGATCGCTGGTATAATTTACCGGCAGCTGGCTGGAATTAGTATAATAAGGCGAGGCTTTGCCGGCCTGAAAGGCTGCTTCGTTAGCCACAACAATATCTTTATATTTATCTTTGTCAATTCGCGACAAGCGCCTGGTTACGCCTTCGGCCGGCGTGGCCTCTAAATTATATAAATGATTGGTTTTGCCCTGATAATCCAAAGCTTTATTCCTCATGTAATCCATAACTTGAAGCGCGAATTCCTTGCCTTCGGGCGTGGCAATGCTTTTTTTGATCGGAGCATAATTTAATAAAGCTTCGTTCATGCCGATAATGCCTATAGTGGAAAAGTGATTGTTCCAATAACCACCAAATCGTTCTTTTATATTATTTAAATAATATTTGGCGTATGGATAAAGGCCTTTATCGGTTAAATCTTCAAGCACGGTGCGTTTGATTTCTAGGCTCTCGGAAGCAATCTGCATTAAATTATCCAATCGTTCAAAAAATTCTTCTTTGGTTTTTGATAAGTAGCCGATTCGAGGCAAGTTAACGGTTACTACGCCGATTGAACCGGTTAGCGGATTAGCCGCGAATAAGCCGCCGCCGCGCTTTCTTAATTCCCTGTTGTCCAGGCGCAATCGGCAGCACATACTGCGCGCGTCATCAGGATTCATATCGCTGTTAACAAAGTTGGAAAAATAAGGAATGCCGTATTTAGCCGTCATTTCAAAAATTTTAGTAGCTACCGGCGACTCCCATTTAAAATCATTAGTGATATTGTAAGTCGGGATCGGAAAAGTAAAGACGCGGCCCTTAGCGTCGCCCTCCATCATTAATTCGGCAAAAGCCAAATTTATCATATCCATTTCCGGCTGAAATTCTTTATACTTGCCCGGCATTATTTTGCCGCCGATCGTAACATTTTCTTCGTCCGTAGTCGTTGCTGGGGTTAAATCCATGGTAATATTGGTAAAAGTAGTTTGAAAACGTCGGAACGTTAATATTAAATAAAAATTCCTGGAGCGCCTGTTTAACATCTTTATAGGTTAAATTGTCATACCTTATAAACGGCGACAAATAAGTATCAAAGTTGGAAAAAGCTTCGGCGCCGGCCACCTCGCCCTGCAGAGTATAGAAAAAATTAATTATTTGGCCTAAAGCCGTTCTTAAATGCTTGGCCGGTTTAGCTTCAACTTTTCCGGCCACGCCGCCAAAACCACGGATTAAAAGCTCGCGCAAATCCCAGCCGGCGCAATAAGGCGCCAGAAGCTGCAAATCATGCAAATGCAAATCCCCGTTTTTATGAGCTTCCCTGATATTTTGGGTATAAACCTGGTTCAACCAATAGCTTGAAGAAATCGCCGAAGCTAAATGGTTATTTAAGCCTTGCAGGCTGTAGCTCATGTTGGAATTTTCTTTAACCCGCCAATCGCTTTGTTTTAAGTAGCCTTCCATTAATTCGTCCGAATTAATCATGGATTTCATCTCGCGCAAACGCGCTCGCTGATCGCGGTATAAAATATAGGCTTTAGCGGTTTTAATCTGGCGGTTTTTAATTAAAATTTCTTCAACCATGTCTTGCACTTCTTCAACCGCCGGAATGCTTCTGGAGTGAAATTTTTCATTTAACTGCGCGACTACCTGATCGGCGAATTTTTGCGCTAAAAACTGGTCCGGTTTATTTACGGCTTCGGTCGCCTTATAAATCGCGCTAACTAACTTAGCCTTATCAAAGGGCGCGACTTCGCCGGAACGTTTTAAAATTTGAGTAATAATATTTTCTTGCATGGGATTAAAATCCGTCATCCTTGGGCGAGCGTCAGCGAGACCCGAGGATCCAGAAATAATTTTTTATTTTTTTATTTTCCTGCTTTCTTGTTTTTTGTCTTCAACAGCTTATTCAATTCCCGCCTAAATTCATGGGCATCCTTAAACGACTCGTAAACGCTGGCAAAGCGTATATAGGCGACCTGATCAAAACGCTTCAGGGTTTTCATAACGATTTGCCCGATTTCACCGGCCGTTATTTCATTCTTTCTTAAAATTTGCAAGTCGCGCTCAATGGAATTAATCATTTTCTTAAAATTGTCGTCGGTTATGGGCCGTTTTTCTAAGGCTCGTTTTAATCCCTTAACGATTTTCTCGCGCGAATAAGATTCTTTGCGTCCGTCCCGTTTAACTACCGCCAAATCCAAAATTTCCACCTCTTCGTAAGTTGAAAACCTAAAACCGCACTTAAGGCATTCGCGCCGCCGCCTGATTGAAAGGCCGTCAGACGCCACGCGCGAGTCAATTACCTTAGAATCTTCGTAATAACAGATCGGACATCTCATATTTTCATCTCCTTTGAAGTTTAGACTGAATATTTTGGAGTCAAATAAAAAAGCACTTGTTTTAGCGGTAATACGTATAAAGTGCTTCACCTAAAATCCTTGACCTTTATCCATATCTTGTAGTCTTTGATTTAATTATACCACTAGATATAGTATGGTCAAGTTTTACTACTTTGGCTAATTTTAGATTAGTTTTTTCAAAAAATTAAGCCATTTTATATTTTAAAAATAAACCTTATGTTTTGGCCTGTGGATATGTGGATATGTCGCTAAAATTTTATAAAAAAAACTTCGCTTGGTTATAAAGCGAAGCCTGATTGTTGAATATGCTATTAACTAATTTTATCCTTTATTAACTTAATTTTTCCTAATCTGCTCATATTCTTAATCCGCCATTCCGCTTTAGCGACTAAAGACTTGTTTTTCTTTCGGCTAGTGTAAACCAATCTTACCGGCCGCCGTCCCCTAGTATATTTCGCGCCTAAAATAGAACCGTTATGCTCCTTAACCCGCCTTTTAATATCCGCAGTTATACCGGTATAAAAAGTTTTATCAGCGCATTTTAAAATATAAACCTGCCACATATGATTATACCACCTTTATCAAAGGGGGTTAGGGGATTTAACCAATAATCTCCTGCACCCGCCCGACTTCCCCGCTTTCTAAACGCACTTTTATGCCGCGCGGATGATTTAACGAGTTGGTTAAAATATCGGCCACAACGCCCTCGGTCAATTCTCCCGTGGTTTGATGGTGCTTTTGTACAATGACCACGCGCAAGCCCGGTTTTATGTTATCACGATTTTGTCCGTTCATAAATTTAAAACTTTACATCAATCTTAACCCCTGGCTCACGGCTATTCTTAGTTAATCTGCCCGTCTTGTTATAAACTGAAGAATCCTCAACCAAGGCTTGGTTTGTTTCTTTCGGCTTAGAGGTTAGGCCTGCCATTTTTAAGTCATTATATTTTAAATCATATTCTTGCCTGCTCTGCGCGCTGCTTAATGTTTTATATGCTTCAAGAATATCCCTAAATTCTTCCTCTCCGCCTTTGTTTTCCGGAATATCGGGATGAGTTTCTTTAACGCGTTTTTTATAGGCTGATTTTATTTCATGATTGGAAGCATTAGGCATAACGCCGAGAATATTATAATAATCTTTTAACCGCTTTTTCGCTTCAAGATTTGCTTCAAAATTTTCACGCTCCATATTATTAATCATTTGCTTTTCATTTATTAAAACGCGATGGGAATAATTTTCTTTTTTTAGCCACGTCAATTAGAGCTGAATAAAAAAGCGGCTTAGCCGCAACCTCCGTTTCGTTAAAATTATTTATCCGGCCGACTATTTCAGCGTCAGTATAAGAACTTAGCAAGGCATATTTATCCTGATAAGCCTCCCGACGCGGGTTACCGGCAGTGTTAGCGATTAGTCCGGCCACCAAATTTAATAATTGAGTTAGTTTAAAATAATTAATTTTTTCCCCATTACTTGAGTTTTCTCCCGCTTTATTTTCTTTTTTAAAATTTGAAAAATTAATTATTTCCGCCATATTTTTATAATTTATATTAAGCTCCTAAAAAAGTAATCTCAATTTTTTTATTCTTATAATCTGATAGGCTTGAAATTAAAATTGCCGCCAAATCATTTTTTGAGTATTTTTTGAAAATGTCTTCCGGTATATTAATCTCATCAATTTCTTTCCCTGACTGGACATCAAAAATAGTTAAGCGCAGAGGATGGTTAGGGTTAATTTCAGGAGAAGATCCTAAGGCGATCAGATAGGCATCGGAAAATTCTTGACTATCAACTTTATTTTCCCGAATAAAATCTACCAACTCGGCTTGTTGTTTTATCTCCGCGCCTTCGTATCTTTTGCCGGGCAATTCTATGGTATTTTTCATAAAATTATTTAATTTTTATTGTTCCGCCTAAACTAAGGCGTTTTTAAATGAAATTAATAAAGCAATTTATCCATATATTAAATCTTTATTATTTCCGCGCAAAATTCATCCGCTCTGTTAAAATCGCCGGCAACAGCTTCTTTAGTTTTTAAGCTTAAGATCGCCACCGGCTTTTTGCCGATTATCTCCCCCATTTCTTTAAAAGCTGTTTCATGGCCGCTGCCGCCCATAGTGCAAAAAAACGCCGCTTGCTTAAACTGGTTTTTATATTCTTCTAAATAAGTTCTAATCGGCGCGGACATATTCCATGACCAGATAGGCGTGCCGATAATTACCAAATCAAAATCGGCCGGATTTAATTTTGGCGATTCCAGCTTGGTTAACCGCCGCTTCATACCGTCGCGGCCGGCCAGCATATAGCCTAAAACACCGGCACGGTTTACCGTATCTTTAATTTCTTCCATTTCCGCGCCGATTTTTTTAGCTATAAAATCCGCCAATTTTTTAGTTACCCCGGTTCGGGAATAATAAGCTATAAGTATTTTCATAGATTCTCGCCTAAATTATTATGTTTTAATTATATCATAAATTAATAATCTGGCTATTTTACAAATGCCGCTATATAGCATATTATAAAGATAACGGTGTTAAACATATTTTAACGCAAAGGAGACAAATCATGAATAAGGTGATTGACTTGAGTACATTCAAAAATAAGCAACTGCCTAAAAATACGCGAGAAAATCACGAGAAGGGGGGGGATTTAACCGAACTGCTTAAAAAGGCAACGATTTTGCGTCAAGAAATAGAAGAGTTAAAAGAAACTGTTGTAATAACTGATTTTGCCGGTTTAAGGCGTATTTTTGAAACCAGGCTATCAGCCATTATCCTAAAAACAAAAAACATTGAAGTTGACTTTTTTCTCTGCGGCAGTTATATTGCCTCCCTTTTAGCGGAAATCGGGAATAATGTTCCGGAAAGCTGGTTCGCGATAGATTATTTGTTTAAAAACGCCAAAAGCAATAATCCAAACGATTTAAAGCGGGGAGCAAATGTTTGTTTTTTGATTTGTTCTGTCTTTCCGAAAAGAAGCCAAATCAGATGTATGAAATACAAGGATTATCAAGCTTTAGGCAGGGGTTTGTACTATAATTATTACGGCCAAACCGGAAAAGCAATCGCCTATTTCATGAGTAAACAATTTCAACCAATGGTTGAAATAACTAAGGAGTGTTTGCGTGAGTTAAAATAAACCCATAATTTTTGTCAACAACTTACATCGGCGCGCCAAGCGCTGATTTTTTATACAAAAACACTTCTTTCTTGGCGCTTAATACAAATTAAATTTCTATTATATCTTCTTTGCAATAATCGCCAAGCGAGCGGCAAATCCGATCTATTATTTTTTCTTTATCCGCGCCGCGCATAATTTCCGGCTTCATTTTTTTACTAATTATCGGTGTTAAAACAATTTTTATCTTTTCCGCGCTAATTAGGCCGGAAAGGATCAGCCCTTCCTGGGTCTCGATGGAAAACATCTGGTCAAAAATAAAATTTCCCAAAGAGTAAAAAACCAGTTTACCATTAATAACTTGCGCGTCCTGTATAACGTGCGGGTGGGAGCCGATAATTAAATCAGCGCCGGCCGCTATCAAGTTTTTGGCCAAATTTTCCTGATTAGTATTATGAAATATTTCATATTCATTACCCCAATGAGGCAGTACTATGACAAAATTATTTTGGCTTTTTTCTTGTTTAATTATTTCCTCCACTCCTCGGCTACCGGAAAAAAAATTAACAGGAACAAGCGCGACCGCTATATTCCCCTGCTTATAGCGCCTTATAGCCTCAATATCAACTTTATTAGGGTCTCCGCTAAAGTCAATCCGCGCCGCTTCTAAAATTTCTTTGGTCTTGCTTAAACCGGCCGCGCCCTGATTAGCCGTGTGGTTATTAGCCAGCCCAACCGCAGTAATTTTTAAATATTTTAAGGCTTCAACGGCTTGGCGCGAAAAATTAAAAACCAAGCTTTGATCTTTGGGGTTCTGCGCAACCTTCTGATCGCTAATCGGGCCTTCTAAATTAAGCCAGGAAATATCCGTACCCCATAAAGTCCGATCGCCTAAATTAGAAAACAAATCCATGAAATTATTTGGACATATCAACCGAGGCGATTAAGCCGCAATCCGAACAGCTTAATTTTAAAGCTTCAAATAATTTTTGAATTTCATCAGGCTTGGCCGGCTCTTTAATAATTAACGGCACAAGCGATGAATTGGGAAAAAATTCTTTTATCTCGCCCAATAAATTTTTGATGCCATGTTCATTATTAAAAGCGGCCGGTTCAATTTTAACCAGCCCGCTGTTTTTTAAATTGTTAATTACGGCGATGTCGGCGGTAATTTTTTTAGAGCCATTGGCGACCAGTCAATACTGGTCGCTGGGAATTATCTTGCTTAAACCGGACTTAAAATGATTAACCGGAACTAAAATAATCGTCNNNTTCTAAGCTTAATTTTTCTATAAATTCTCGCCTTACGTCTTTTACTAAATCATGGTGCGGCGCTACGGCCGCCAAAGGGACGTTTTTATGTTGCGCCTGAAAAAATAAAAAACTATTTTCGTTTTTTATCTTTATGGCAGAAAAATACAGAATAACCGAAACCAGCGCAATTATTGTAGTAATATTTAAAGCTAATCGATATATTTTCATAAAAACTATTTTTTCTCCGCTAATAATCCTCCCCATTCCACCACCGTAAAACCGTTTCTCTCAAAGCCCTTAAGCTTCTGCGACGCTAAATCGGTGGCCTCGGTATTTTGACCGGCGAAGTCTAAAAATACGCGCTTAACCGTGTCCGGCCTTGGCGAAATAGCTAGCGGAGCCAGTTCGTTCATTTCGTTAGTGTCCAGCCAAGTTAAACGGATATAGGCTGTTTTAGGCATTTTCGCCAGCCAAAAATCCATAAAATCAAAAATTTCTTTTTCATTTAAACCAAGCACGGCTAAATCACTTCTTAGCTCGGCTTCAATGTTTATCCTCTTAACTACTCGCCCTTCTTTAATCGATGGATAATAGCCTCGGCCCAAGCCTTCCCAGTATAAATTTTCGTAAACAGCGCCGTCGCCGTTAATAATTTTTCCGTCAGGATTGGCAACAACCTTCCAGCCGTCGCCATAATCCGGTTCGCTGATTCTTACTTTAGCGCCAACTTTAACCTTTACTTCGATTTTAGTTTCCGGATAAAGATAAATCACCGGTTTGCCGCATTCGGCTAAAGGACCATAGTCGCTATTGGGGAAAATATGATAATCGCCAAGAGCATCCCGCCAGACTATTACCGGCTGTTTAGCTGCCAAATCCTGATAAGACAAAACTGGTTTGCCGTCATAAGTAATAGTAGGGTCACGGCCGACCTTATATCCCTCGTATACCGCTTTGACCAGCTCGTCGTCAGAGGATAGCGGAGCATAAAGAGCGCTGCTTGAATTCGTAGCGCCAATGTCTCGCAAACGGCCCGCTAAGTCCTTAGGATAAATGATGCCGCTCGCACCGGCGAAGGAGCAACCTTGTCTTATTGTTCTATCGAATTTTTTTGTTTTGTATGCCTGGCTATCAGAATTGAATTCGGCGACGAGAGAATTATCATCAGCCAAAAAATCATAAGATAAATCATAATAAATTACCGAAGAGTCAGCTAGTCTCAACACATAATTTACATAAGACATCTGAAAATTAGTGGCGTCAAGTTTTTTAAAAAAATCGCCGCTATCCGTCGCAGAAATCTTTTCCGACTCAGTTAAAGATAATGGGTTTTTATCATACCAACTCTTTTTCACAAATATCATCTTACCGACTACTAGCTGTTCCGGCGCCGTTAAAGAATTAAGTTTGGTAACCGCGTCGATCGCGACATTAATTTTAAGTCCGCCTGCATTAGCCAAATCAAAATCGGAATTTTGCTTGATTAAATAATATTGGCCTTGCGCTGTTTTTTTAAAACGGATAACCGAGCTTCCGCCCATTCCCGGTACGTAGGCATTTATTATTTCTCCCCCGCCATCCAAAACTGCGACTTTATAATATACTTCCACATCTCCAAAATCGTTTGAGCCTTCCTTAACCAATTTTAAATTTTCCAGCTTTATCGGCTCGGCTAGCCAGACAACTCCCAGATCCTTACTAACTGGCGCGACTGTATTGGAAGTTGTAGCGGCCGCCGCTGTAGTGGTCGGACTAATAAAATCTTTCGGCACCTCAATCGTAGTTGTATTTTTAGGCACGGTCAAATGACTGGGAATTTCCTCTACGTTCACCTGCGGCTTCTGTTTCTGGCTTAGTGTTTGCCAGCTTAAAATACCTAAAAATACCGCTCCGGCCAACAAAAATATACAGACTAAAACAATAAAAATTTTGTTTGAGAACATAAATTTATAATTAGTAATAATTTTATTTTTATAATCAAACTTTACCATTATTAAGCTAATATTTCAACTTTACTCTAAAATACAAAAAACACTCCTTTCGGAGTGCTTATATACAAGGAAATAGATTGCGGATCAAGTCCGCAATAACAAATAATATTTACAGTCCGTAGCCTTAGCAAAAGACTTACATCATCTTCTTCCGAATAAACGCCGGGATTCCCAATTCATCATCTTCCTCAGAATCGGCGCTCTTTTTCTGCGCCGGTTCTGATTGAGCCTGTTTTAAAGGCGAAATTTTGCTTCTCTTTTTCATCTGCTCTTTGTTTTCCTTATCTTCTTCCGCGATTATAAAAATTATTTTAGCGTCCTCGTCAACCGAAGAGGTAATTACTTTGGCCGCTTCGTTAACCTCATGCATGGATAAATTTGGCCCGCCCACGATCGTAAATAATATGCCACGCGCTCCTTCAATCGACATTTCTAAAAGCGGCGAACTGATAGCCGCCTTAGCCGCTTCAATAGCTTTGTTCTCGCCTGAAGCCTGGCCAATACCCATTAAAGCCGAACCGGCGTTAGCCATAACTGCTTTTACATCCGCGAAGTCCACGTTAATAAGCCCGGGCACGGTAATTAATTCGGAAATTCCCTGAACACCCTGGCGCAATACTTCGTCAACCACCATAAATGCATCAAGTAATGACGTCTTTTTATCAATCACCTGAAGCAACTTGTCATTAGGTATAGTAATTATGGTATCTACTTTATCGGCCAGCTCGGCAAGTCCGCGTTCAGCGATATTTTTCCTTTGCGCGCCCTCAAAAGCAAACGGCTTCGTTACTACGGCCACGGTTAAAGCGCCTAAGTCTCGGGCAATCTCGGCAATAGCGGGCGAAGCGCCCGTGCCGGTTCCGCCGCCAAGTCCGCAAGTAACAAAAACCATGTCCGCGTCTTTAAGCATATCCCTGATTTCGTTTTGCGCTTCTTCGGCCGAACGCTTGCCCAACTCCGGATTCATGCCGGCACCAAGGCCCCGGGTTATGGTTTTTCCAATATGTATTTTTTTTGAAGCTTTATTATAATGAAGCGCCTGAACGTCGGTATTAACCGCGATAAATTCCACGCCGCGAATGCCGGCATCAATCATGCGATTAACCCCGCTGCCGCCGGAGCCGCCGACGCCGATAACTTTTATTTTAGCGAATGTTTCCACGACTGGTTTTACTTCAGCCATATAGTTTAGACTTGTTGATATAAGTGAATAACTAATTTTATCTTAACCTATTATTATATTTTTATCAAGAGTTAAAAATTATTGATAAAATAAGGGCTGTATAAAATATTTATACAGTACGCAAGCGACATTAAATTGATTTATGGTATAAGAGACTTAAACCACTCTTTAACTTGCTCCAAGCCTTTACCGGCCGCGCCGCCGGTCGGCCAGCTTATTCTCGACTTTTTTTTACCCTTGGTTAGCTGATTACCCCAAGCAACCAAACCTAAGGCGGTTAAATAGTTAACATCATTAACTTTATCAATCGCCAAAGAAATATTTTGATTAGACCCCAGGCAGGCGGGCAAGCGCAATTTATTTTTCGCCGTTTCCACTAAGTCATTTAATTTAGCGCCGTCGCCGATTAAAAAAACTCCGGCCGGCAGCATGCCCGAGCGATCTATTTTTTTTAATTCATTGTCAATTTTTTCAAAAATTTCTTCAACTCGCGCTTCAATAATTTCAGCCACGTATTTTCTTGAAATTACCATGCTATCTTCGGAAATATTCTCTTCTCTGGCCAAATCGCTCACATCAACTTCATCTTTTTTAGTAAATTTATCGCTTTTGGCCGAACCATATTCAAGCTTGATCCTCTCGGCCAGATTAATCGGGCATCGAAGACCGATAGCCACATCGGCCGTTATATGCTCGGAGCCGATTGGAATCACCGCGGCGTGGAGCAGCTCGCCTTCTTCAAAAACCGCCAAGCTGGTAGTAGACGATCCGATATTGATTAAAGCCGCGCCTAACTCTTTTTGCTTAGCCCCGATTACGACTTCAGCCGCGGCTAAAGGCGATAAAACCAAATCTTCAATTTCCAAACTGGTGCGATAAATCGCTTTAGTTAAATTTTTTATCTGGCTGGATAAACCTTGAATAATTAAAGTTTCGACTTCCAATCTAACGCCAGTCATGCCGATTGGATCTTTTATGTCTGCCTGATTATCCACGGCGAACCTAACCGGTATAACATGAAGAATTTCATAATTCGGCGGCACTGACAAAGCTTGGGCCGCTTCAACCGCCCGATTAACATCATCCTCGGTTATTTCATTATCACTCCGGCCAACCGCTACCACGCCCTGGCTTTTTTCACATTTTAAATTCGGACCGTTGATGCCTACCCAAACATTAGTTATCGGCACGCCGATTAATCTTTCAGCCTTTTCAAGGCATGCCGAAATCGCCGAAGTAGCGTCTTCAATACTATTAACCACGCCTCGATTTATGCCTTGGGCCGGTACGGTAACCGCGCCCAGAATTTGCAATTGTTCGCCTGATTCGTTCGCTTTATTTTGGCCGACCACGAGCCTAATGGAAGTTGAGCCGATATCCAATCCGGCAATAATATTTTCTTTCATAATAATATCAATTTTAACAAGTATCTTTTAATAAATTATAACACAAAAATTCTTTTTTAAACAAGACTTAAATCAACAATATAAATAAAGATTTATTACCAAGCCGAACCTCCGGGACAGTTGATCCATGACGAATCTCTATAATATTTACATTGATCGCTAGCTCCGGTTTCGGTATTTAATCTGCCGCAACTTAAGCTGCCATATCCGGCAATTACAAATGAAGTACATTCAATATTATATTTTCCAGTATTGCCTGAGGTTAAGGCTCCGCCAAAAGGATCTCCAATATCAACCCAGCTAGTTCCATTGGACCACTTACACGAAGTTAAACCATTCTTTGTTTCTATGCGGCAACAGGCTGGTAAATTTCCAGAAAATACGCTACTCGCTGCAAATGAACAAGAAACTTGATATTTACCTGTATCCCCCATAAATGTTGTTAAACTTTGCCAAGCTGCCAAACCGGTAGCATCCGAAGTTAAAACTTTACCAGTGCCTGGGGCTCCGCCGGTAATTTTTATTTGGCCGGCAACTTCTAATTTCGCGCCCGGGCTGGCCGTGCCAATACCAACGTTACCGGTATTATAATAAACATTAGAGCCTGAAGTGGTCCACTGGCTAGCATCATCCGCACAAGCCCAAGCCGAGCCGTTCCATTTTGGTATTTGATTGGCGGAACAAGATAAAGTAGCCGAAGCCAAGGCATTTAAACCTAAGCTGGTTCTTGCCGTGGCCGCGACTAAGTTGGCCGCGCCACCATCCCATTGGCGGCGCTCATTGTAAGCCGTAGTCCAGTTTGGCGCTTGAGCCGAGATATCAATTCCGTCAACCGTACCGCTAAGAGTTAAATTGCCCGAGGTGTCAATTTGCAATAAATTACTGCCATACCAAAATTTTAATTTATTAGCATCAGCATACAGCGTTTATGGCGCTGATAGAGGAGCCGGCCGCGCAGGCTGACGACACCCTTCGCTGAAGATAAGCTGTATCAGCGGCAATGGTTATATCCCCGCTTAAACCGCCGCCGGTTAACCCGGTTCCGGCCGTAACACCGGTAATATCGCCACCCCCCGCTGGCGCGGCGCAGGTTAGAGTTGCGCCCACTCCAGTTACATATTGTCCGGAACTACAAGCGGAAGGAAATGAAGACAACCGCGCCCAAGGCACAGAGCCGACTTGTAAAATACCGCTTTGATCCACCCTGAAAATATCAGCCGTGTTTGCGCTATTACGAATATTTAGCGGACTCCAATCGCTGGCTGTTACAATCCTAATGGCCTCGCTAGATATGGACGGATTAATCTGCAGTCTAGCTCCCGGACTGGCTGTGCCGATGCCGACGTTGCCGGAAGAATTTATTTCTACCATTTGCGTATTGCCAGGCGCAAATATAATTTTATTTGAAGATCCCGTAAGAATCCTGGTATTATTATTATCATCTTTCCCAATAAGGGCTCGGTTGGTTCCGGCAGTGTCTTTTCCGTAAAAAAATTGATTATTATCTAAGAGTATTCCTCCGCCGCTAATATGAAGTTTTTGCCCCGGATTAGCCGTACCAATTCCCACATTGCCGGCGCTGTAATAGATATTTGAACCGGAAGTAGTCCACTGGCTTGAACCTCCGGCGGCCGCGGTTGTCTGAGTGGTTCCGTCAGGAAATTTAAATCCGCCGGAAGCGCTCTCTATAATTCCAACGACTGAAAGTTTCTGTCCCGGATTAGCCGTACCTATACCAATATTGCCGCCGTCTTTTATAAACAGACCATTTCCGCCATCGTCATAAAGCCCTAATCCCGCTGTTCCGATAGAATTAATGGAATTAGTAAAAACATCCCCTTCCGCATCCGCAATAAAGACGGCTGTGCTGGCGTTTCTTATCGAAAATAAATTACCATTCGCGTTAACAGTTGTCGCATTTATTCCCCCGTCTGTTACGTAATTATTCATATCCACCATTCCATAACCAACGGAGGTATGGCCCGTATAAGCGCTTTCGCCCAAATAAGATATAATTGATGTTACAAAGCCGGCATGTTGATCAGCATCTTTATATGAAATAATTCCAATTCCTCCGGCATCTTTTTGCGATTTTGCAATAACGCCATATGTATCAGCTTCAGCCAATTCAGTTATTGGATGACCAACGTCGGAAGATTTCAGAACAATCGCTCCCGAATCTTGGCCGGCCATATTGATACAAAGGCCGGAAGCGGACATGTCTGGACAAACAGTGTCCCCTATAAAAACTTGGCCGCCATAATTCTGAAATATGTCTCCAGTTAAATGCATCGTACCGCTTAAATCTAAATTATATCCCGGGTTCGTAGTGCCAATCCCGACATTGCCGTCAAAAACAGCTGTGCTGTAGCCGCGCAAAGTCCCGCCCAAGCCTAAAGCGCCGGCTTTATACTGAGCGGTTGAACTGTCATTAATAGGCGCGTTACAGCCCGGGTTGCCGGTTAAACAGGTTGATGGATTGGCCAAAGGCGCGGTCCAAGCGGCTAAAAGCGACTGGCAAGAAATAGATAAACCCAGTGTTAAGGCAATAATGAATAAGAAGTTGAAAAAAAATTTAATTGAGGAAAATAATTTAATAATCATAGTTGTTTAAATTATATTTTAATTAATTTATAACGCCGGCGACTGGCTTTCCAAGCGCAGTTTATCTAAATCTTCCAGATCTGTCCGCGTGTCTTTAACGCTAGGGGTCGTCGTACTAATGTTTTGATGTAATTTATCCAATAACTGTAAATCTTCAGCCTGATTTGATGCCCGGTTATCGGCCTTTGGGCTTGATTGGTCTCTTAAACGGTCAAGCTCTTTAAGCTCCGCCTGGCTAGCGGGATTTAAATTGGATTTTACGGCGGGAGAGCCGACTTCCGGCGGCAAGGGGCTATTTAACGATTTTTTTTGAATAACCGATTGCTGATTTATATATAGAAAAATAAAACTAAAAACTATGATTAAGAATAAAATAAAAATAATTATAACGGCTTTCTTCGGTGTCATAAAATAAAAAATTTAAAATTATTTTTTTATAATTTCTAATATATACGGCAAAAATATAATCACGCCGGCGATAATCGCCGCGATTGAGGATAGTAAAACCGCAGCCGCCATAATATCTTTAATTTCTTTAACGTAAGCATTAATTCTCGGCTTTAAAACGTCGGTGATGCGTTCAACCGCGCTATTAGTAATCTCTGCTGTTAAAACCAAACAGACTACTAGCGTTAAAACGGCCCATTCAAGCCGGCTTATACGGAAATAAATTCCTAAAACTAAAACCAACAGACTGGCGAAAATTTGAATTTTTAAATTTTGCTCTTCGCGGAAAGTTTTAAATAATCCCTTAACGGCGTAGCTATAGCTTTTAAATAACCTGCTTATTTTTATCATAAATAGTTTTTTATAAACTCCTCTCCCGTTTTTATCATTTTTTTTCGCTCTTCTTCCGTTTCATCGCTATAACCCAATAAATGCAGCAGGCCATGAACAAGAATAAAAACTAATTCCTTATGAATGCTATTTTTAAAATCAACTGCTTGGCGCTTTATTTGGTCGTAATCAATAACAATTTCTCCAAAATAATCGCCATCGCCGGAAAATGATAAAATATCAGTTACCTTATCTAGGCCGCGATATTTAAAATTAATTTTTTTTATTTCCTCATCGCCGACAAAAGCTATAGAAATTTCTTTAGGCTTAATTTTATTTGCGCGCGCAAATTCGGCCGCGACCAGCTTAACTAATTTTAAATCTATTTTACTTTTCGTCCGATTATTAATTTCAATCTTCATGCCAAATTCTTAGTCTTTTAAATTAAACGACTTAACCATCATCTTAAAAATATTAAAATATTCCAAAACGCTGCCGCTTCCCGGACTATAAGTTAAGCTAAATATATAATTTTGTTTTTTATCCATTAAATATATATTTAAACTGTCCGAACTTTTTAAACCCTGCCAATTAACGCCGCTAACTCGATCCGCTTCATTAATAGTTAAAATGCCAAGCTGTTCCATATACCAAGCATCAAGTTCCTGCTCATTAACATTGGGCTGGATTATAACTTGGATAAACTGATTGTCGCCCGATTTAAACATCAGCGAATCGTCGCCGCCGTTAATACTGGTTTGCCAAGTTGAGGGGTAAAGCAAGCTATAAGCGAAAGTTTTATTTTCATAAAGGGAAATGTTGGAATTGGCGGTTAGCTTGCCCGTGCCGGCCGGATCATACAAGTTCACAAGTTCGGCGCCGTCTGTATAGCCGTCGCCGTCTGTGTCAAGCTCGATAGCGCCGGAGCTTAACAGAATTTCTTCAATATCAGTTAAGCCGTCATTGTCACTATCCGCCCCGAAGCGCAAACTAAGCTCGGTTCCTTCGGGCACGGCTTCGGGAGTTGTCGTGGCAATGGTTGTGGTTGCAATTTGATCGCTTGAAGGCAAAGTTTCCATCTCTGTTTCGGTAGCGGTTAGATTATCTTGATTTAAAGCGTTTTGATCAATTTCTCCGGCCTGGTCTGGCTGATTATTTTCCGTCAATAAAGGCATTTTTTCTATAATAACTGCGTTTGATTTTATAAATAAAAAATAACGCCGATAATTATTAAGAGGCCGGTAGTTTTAGCGCTATTTTGCTTAATCGGCTGGTTGCGAAAAAGTCTAGGCATAACGTGAATAGCTATATTATCGGCTTTAACGGTTTTTTCCATAATCGGCTTCATAATGCCTTTATCAGATTTGTACGGTTCAAACGCCGCGGAAACTTCTTTTTTTACCGTCTCCGGCTGATTTGTTTTATTTTTTTTAAAAAAATCAAACATATTATTTATTGCATTTGATCATTAATATCTAAAAGTTTGCCCGGACCGTTTGGATTAAATCCGTTTTTAATTTCATCTCCGTCCACATAACCGTCATCGTCCGTATCCGCCCTTAAAGGATCTGTACTGAAAACTTTCGCTTCTTCGCGGTCGGTTAAACCGTCCTGATCGCTATCCGGGCTATTTAGGCTGGTTCCGGCAACAGTTTCTTCTTCATCGGTTAAACCGTCCTGATCGCTATCAACCGGCTGGGTAAGTATGGGCTGATTAATTTCTCCTGCCGGCAAAGTAACTTCCGGCACAGCGGTTTCCGGCGCAACCGGATTATTAGCTTCTTCCTTTTTAATTTCCATATTAACCGCCGCCGGATTTTTAACCATCAATCTTAAGCCAAGATAACCGCCGCCAATTACAATAATTAAGCCGCCGAACATCAAGCCTAATATCAAGCCTTTATTTTTAAGCCAACCATCATTCGCCGGTATAACGGTGCCTGATCCGGACAAAGGATTATTGTCTATTGGTTTAAGCGCTTCGGGCTTAACATTCTTATCTACTTCGGAAAAAATGTCTACGGTTTTAGGCGGTATTTCCCCCTTGACAAAGGGGGTTAGGGGGATTGTATTTTTAACATTTTTCTTATCCAATTCGTCAAACATAAAATTAGTATCTGTCATTGCGAGCAACTAATTATCTTTTGTCATCCTCGCGCAGGCTTGCCCGACTGCGTCGTTCGGGCGGGCGGGAATCCAGAAATTAGTTTCGCAACGGCAATAAAAGTAAATTATAATATTGTTAAATCAATTTTCGCGGATTTATTGCTTTCATTGGCTTTAAGATCTAGGGCCGCGGCCGCAAAATAATACGTAATTCCAGCAGTTAAATTGCTTATGATAATCTCGCATTCCCCTGGAATGTCCCCTACGGCAGCCGAACACTTGCTTTTATCCAGGTTAACCGATGTGCCGTATATAGGCGCGCCATTAACATCAACTGAAGCTCCGTAATAAATTTTATAAATTGCCGTATCGTCCGTATTAGCGTCCCAAGCAATGACCGCTTTGCCGACGCCGGCCGCGCCGCTTAAATTTTGCGGAGTTTGCGGCGCCCAAGTATCATTGGGAATCGCCATAACCTCGTTGGAATAACCGCTCTCGGCCTTTTGGGTATTATAAGAAGTCAGGGCGAAATAATACTTCAAACCGTTAGTTAAACCGGTTATTTCTTTGCTTAAAGCCGTACCCGCGTCAACCGAATTAATATAATTGCCGCTGGCAACGCCATAATAAACCTTATAGCCGGTAGCGCCCGCAACCCCATTCCAGCTAGCCGCTGCTCCGCCGCCTTGAGGCAAAGCGCTAACTATAAAATCTCCAGCAACATTAGGCATGTCTTCTCTAAAAAAATAAAACTCTTTTAATATATCAATAATACATATGCCGCTGCCATCGACGCAATTATCGCCCTTGTTCCTGCCCACACAGCTGCCGGTCCCATCATTACATTTTAAATTAGAGCCTCTTGTTACAACCGTATCACTTAAAATTGCCGGCAAATCATCGGCCGTACCGGGACCGCCGGAATCACGACAATAATATAATGCAAAATTAGTTTCGGAACAACCAAAATTTGGCACCGTACAATTAGTTGGCTCTTTCCATGGCGCCCAAATTGAATTTCCGTCTATGTCAGTAGAAAACGGCGGCCAAATATTTTTACATAAAACCACATAGACTGTGGCGCCACCTTGTTTTGTTATGGTTGTGCCGGAAAGACTGGCCGTAGCGGTAATTTTAGTTTGGCCGTCAGCCACACCTTTCTGCGCTGTAACTACGGCTATAAATGGTTCTGGCTCAGCAAGTTTTACTGCGGTAGCAATAGTAGGGCTAGCTGATATCCATGTCCAGGTCCAAGAATAATCAGTAGTTGCGGTTAAAAGCTGCCCGTTACTCGCATAAGCTTGAGCAACAAAAGCTTTATCGCTATCGGCAATTGTGTCAAAGGTCGTTGTATTAGTCGGGCTATCATCTTTAGTATCGTTTTCATCAGTCTGAAGTAAATAAGAGCTTGGCTCAATTTGAACATTATCAATCGGACAAATACCCGCGTTTACTTCGTTTTCACCCATAGTGGTAAATGACCAAATTTTGGCGTTAGCGAAAGTTAAGCCATTAAAAATAACCGAACTTTCAGAATTATAACCTTCCCCTTTCATGCCTATGCCCGCCTGACTTAAAACTCCGTTACGTATAGCGTCGGTAACGTCAGAATCGCCTTTTATTATAACATAATATTTTTTGTTTGCCTCTAAAACTTTCTGCATCCTAAATTCTAGGTCGGTTGTTTTGTTGCTACCGACACCCTTAATAATGCCGCTGACCTGGCCGGTCACGACGCAAAAATTTCCGGTTAAAGCCTGGGCTTGATTTATAAAAATTTTATTTATTAAAGGCAGCTTGCCTAGCCAATTAACTAATTTGGCAAATAAACTTGGCTTATAAGCCGCGGTTAAATATCTGGTATTGGCCGGACACTGATCGGTGCCGTATTCTCCAGCCACGATAACATTACTGCTAAAGGTCGCGATATCCATGGACTGATCAAAGGTGGCTTGGATTAAAGTGTTGCGGCAAACATTATCGGCTCCGTCAGCCGGTATGGTAGGGTCAAGCACGCTCGGTCTAGCTTGACAGCAGGTATCAGTACCGCAACCATTTGCATTAGCATTAGCATCACCGCACTGGCTATCTTGGCTGCAACCGCAACAAAGCCCGCGTTTAACTCCGTCGCAAGGCGCTTGATTCGGCTTGCAGACTAAAAGTGGATTTAAACTTTTACAAGTATCCGGATTAGCAGAAGGATCACAGCAGCAAGTGCCGCAGGCTGAAGCCACCGGGCC
>JACQYU010000102.1 GCA_016208065.1 Candidatus Falkowiibacteriota bacterium
CTTTAGAATGAATAACGGCGGAGTTCATTTAAAATACGGGGTAAATCCCGACATAGCCGTATTTGCCAAAGGCATGAGCAACGGCTTTCCCATGGCCGCCATAATCGGCAGAGAAGAAGTTATGCAGGCCGCGCAAGGTTCATTTATCTCTAGCACTTATTGGACCGAACGCATCGGCCCAACAGCCGCTTTAGCGGCTATTAAAAAAATTATAAAAAATAAAGTGCCGGTTCATCTGGATAAAATCGGCCGAGCGATTGAAAAAGGCTGGTGCCAATCAGCCGCTAAGCATAATTTAAAAATCAGCATTGTCGGCCCGTATCCTTTAATAACTTTTTCCTTTGAATACGGCGAAGACAATCAGGCGATAAAAACTTTATTTATTCAAGAAATGCTGAAACAAGGCTTTTTGGCGACAACCTCGGTTTATGTGTCTTACGCCCATAAGGCCGATCATGTGAAAAAATATTTAAAGGCCGTGGACGAAGTTTTTAAACTGCTTAGCGAGGCTATTAAAAAAAATAAAGTTTATATTTTGCTTAAAGGCCCGGTCGCGCAAACCGGTTTTAAGCGCTTAACCGATTAGCAAAAATTTATGATAACAGCCATAATCCAGGCGCGGACCGGTTCAAGCCGTTTGCCGGAAAAAGTTTTAAAAGAAGTTTGCGGTAAGACCTTGCTTGAACATCAAATTTTAAGGGTTAAGCGGGCTAAATTGTTAGATAGAATAATTGTTGCTACTACCGATAAGCCGGCGGATGACCCGATTGCTGAAATTGCCAAAAAAACCGGAGTAGATATTTTTAGGGGCAGTGAAGCCGATGTTTTAGACCGTTATTATAAGGCGGCTAAAAAATACAACGCTTCGGAGATTGTCCGTTTAACCGGGGATTGCCCTTTAATTGACCCGGTGATAATTGATCTGGTAATAGATTATTATTTAAAAAATAAAAATTTGTACGATTACGCAAGCAATGTTCGGCCGCCGACTTTTCCTGACGGCCTGGATGTGGAAGTTTTTTCCATGGCAACCCTGGAAAAGGCTTGGCAAGAAGCCAAACTGCCTTCCGAGCGGGAGCATGTTACCGCCTACATTGGAAAAAACCCTGAAATTTTTCGTCTTGGCATCGTGGAAAATGCAAAAGATTTGTCATATTTAAGGATGACTATAGACGAGCCGGCTGATTGGGAGCTTATTTCCAAGATATTTTTAGATTTATATCCGAGCAAGCCTGATTTTGATTTGGCCGATATTCTAACTTTGTTTGGCCGGCAGACGGAACTTCTTAAATTGAACTCTGATATTACACGCAATCACGGCTATCTTAAGTCTTTAGCTAAAGATATTAAAAAAAATTAAATATAAAGTATGGCAAACAACAAGTTAATATTGTCGCAAGCGGTAGAAGATATTTCGCCGGCAATGTCCATTAAGTTTAATATGGAGGTTTACGACCTGCAGCGCCAGGGCAAGGATGTTATTGTTTTATCTTTGGGCGAGGCATTTTTTAAACTGCCGGAATTTGATTTTGATGAATCGCTTTTTGTTAAAGGCTGCCATTATTCAAGCTCTTGGGGTTTATTGGAATTAAGGCAAAAAATCAGCGGGTATTATAACCGATACGGAGTTGAGGCGGATCCGGAAAAAGAAATATTGGTTAGCGCCGGATCAAAAGCGATTATTTACATGGTTCTCCTTTCAATTATTAATCCGGGCGACGAGGTGATTATTTTTGAACCGGCCTGGGTAAGCTATACCGAGCAGGTAAAGCTTTGCTACGGCCGGCCGGTTACCGTTCCTTATCATGAAAATTTAAATAATTTGGAGAAATATATTACGCCTAAAACCAAAGCGATTATTATTAATAATCCCGTTAAATATTTTGATGATATTTTAAAAATAACCGCTCCGCAAATAAGCGAGGTAATGGAACTCCGCCGCCAGGTAGCCGATTACATGGACGAAATCGGTCTTAAGTATCTTCCGGGAAGCGGCACTTTTTATTTTATGGTTTCAATCGAAGGCTCAAAATTAGGCTCGGAGGAATTCGCCCTTAAGTTATTAAGGGAGCATAATGTTTCTACCGTTCCGGGGGTTGGCTACGGCCAATCGGTTGATAAATTTTTAAGGATTTCGGTCGGCACGGAAAGCCCGGAGCGGATTAAGGCCGGCCTGTCGGCTATACTTGAATTAATAAAGTTAACCCATGAATAAATTTAATCAAAAAATTCGGATTGGCAAAAAATTAATTTCTGAAAAATCGCCCGCTTTTATAATCGGCGAAATCGGCTCTAACCATAATCTTTCCTTAAAAACGGCTAAAAGATTAATTGATATCGCGGCCGCGGCCGGAGTCGACGCCGTAAAATTCCAGTCATTAAAGTTTGACGAGCAATATCTTGAAAGCGAAACCCCCGGCTTTTTAAAAAAATTGCACGCGAAGATTGATTTGGCGGAAAATTTATTTGTGGAACTGGCCGCTTACTCTGAAAAAAAAGGCTTGGTTTTTTTATCGGCGCCGACATATTTATTGTCTTTGGCGATTTTGGAAAAGATAAATATGGCGGCGTATAAAATCGCTTCGCCGATAACCTTCGGTTTCACTTCTTTAATCGCGGCGGCCGCTAAAATGAAAAAACCTTTGATTTTATCGGCTGGCTACTGCAGTTTAAAAGAAATTGATCGGGCAGTAAAAGCGGTTTTAGCTAGCGGCAATCGCCAGCTAATACTGCTCCATTGCGTGGCGAATTATCCAACTTTAGCTAAAGACGCAAGCTTGGGATTTATGAAAAATTTAAAAGAACGCTACGGTTGCTTAGTCGGCTATTCCGATCATACTATGTCAACCGTAATTCCGGCGGTAGCCGTTGCTCTGGGCGCGCGCGTGATTGAAAAGCATTTTACTTATTCACGGCGAGCCGAGGGGCCGGACCATAGCTTCGCTTTGGAACCTAAAGAATTAACCGAAATGGTTAAAAATATCCGCCAGGCCGAACAAGCCTTGGGTTTTTCCCATAAAATTTCACCTTTTGAAAAAAAGATGAAAAAATTGGTAATGATGAAGCTTGTTGCCGCCAAGGATATTCCGGCAGAGGC
>JACQYU010000101.1 GCA_016208065.1 Candidatus Falkowiibacteriota bacterium
AAAATTCAAATGTTTCAAACAAAAACATTAACGTTCGTTTTGAATTTAGAATTTTGAGCATTAGAATTTGTTTAGAGTTTAGGGTTTAGATATTAGAGTTTTGCATATTTTATTTATTTTTTTATTAAAATTTACAATATTGGCCGAAATTAAACTTTTATGGTAAAATATATTTAGTGTTAATAACTTAAATTATTTAAATAGCACCCATAATAATGAATTGAGTTCGTTATATTCGTTCTCATTCGTTCATATTCGTGTTTATATTGAGGGGAGGTGAAAAATGAAAAAAATATTATTGAAAAAAATCGTGGTGATGGCGATGGCCTTGTTTATTTTAACTCCTGTTATGGCTTTTTCTTTGCCGGCTTTAGCGGCAGACCTGGATCCGTGGGGCGGTGATTCCGGCGGCCCAAGCCAGGGCGAGATAAAAGACACTATAGGTTTAGGCGATCGTGATCCGCGTGATATGGCGGCGGCAATTATCCGGATTATTTTAGGATTTTTAGGCATTGTGGCCGTAATTATAATTTTGCTGGGCGGCTTTAAATGGATGACGGCCGGAGGCAATGAAGATAAGGTCGGCGAGGCTAAAAAATTGATTACCGCCGGTATTATCGGCTTGGTAATTATTTTAGCGGCTTTTGCCATTGCGACTTTTGTTCTAAACTCATTGATTTCAGCTACTACGGGAGTTTAATATTCTTAATACCGGTATTAAGAAAAAGTGGTTCCGGATTTATTCCGGGCCACTGCCGTAAGCGTAAAATATGTTTTGCGCTTAGAGCGGTGGCAAACTTAAATCGTCATTGCGGGCAACTGTCTAGTTTGCCATTGCGATGAGCGCTAGCGACGAAGCAATCTCACAAACAATTTTATAGAATAAACCTTCATCACAGAAATAATCTATAATTTTAAGAAATAGTACGTGAGATTGCCGCGTCGCCTCGAGTACGAGGCTTCTCGCAATGACATATAAACCCTTATGTTTATAACAAAATATAATAAAATAATTTTTTTCAGCCTGATATTTGTTTTGTCGTTTTTAATAGTGGCGCAGGCGGGGTTGGCGCTTGATCCTAGGACGATGGACGGGTTAAACACAACCGCTCAAGGCGGTTTTGGTGAAGATATAACAAAAAGCGAAACCGACTTGCCGACGCTTATCGGTAGAATTGTCGGCGTCGGTTTGTCTCTTTTGGGCGTAGTCTTTTTCGTAATTATAGTTTATGCCGGCATTAGCTGGATTATGGCTATGGGCAAGGAAGAAAAAATTAATCAAGCCAAAGAAATGATTATAGGCGCGATTCTCGGTTTAATCGTGGTTTTAGCGGCTTACGCCATTACCCATTTAGTCGGCGGAATTTTTACTTCGCCTAAATAAAAAAGCCCTGAATGACGGCAATTTATGAAAAAGATTTTTATATATACAATAATTTTAGCTTGTTTGTTTAACTTTTTAGCCTTAACCGTTTTTGCCGAAGAATCATCCTTTTTTAAAGGATTAAAAACCACGGCCGGTAATGAAGGCGCCGGCTATCAGGCTATGCCGAGCGGGCCAAGCGTATATATTGCCAAGCTTTTAGGCGGCGCCGTAGCGCCTTCTTTTATCGGGGTTATGGGCATGCTGTTATTATGCTACGCCGGATTTATTTGGATGATGTCGCGCGGCCGCGAGCAGGAAGTGGAGCGGGCTAAGGTTATAATTACCAATACTTTAATAGCTATGTTGATAATTTATTCAGCCTGGGCGATTGTAAAATTAATCATACCAATATGGGAACTCGCAACCTAAAAATGAAAAAATTTATTTTTGCTTTATTTATCTTAACGCTTTTTATAGGAGCAAATGTTTGTTTGGCGGCTAATTTAGGAGACGCTTTTAAGGTTAATGGCGATAAGGATCCGTTAAAAGCGGCCGCCGGCGCCGGCGCCGGTTTTGATCTTAATGTTACTTTTGACAGCCTTGCCGGAGCGGTCTTAACTTCCGCGCTTTCTTTAATGGGCGTGGTGTTTTTAATTTTAGCTATCTACGCCGGCTATAATTGGATGACGGCGCGAGGCAATGAAGAGATGGTGACAAAAGCCAAAAGCACTTTAATTAATTCCATTATCGGTTTGGTGATAGTTTTGTCCGCTTATGCCATAACTTATTTTGTTTTAAGCCAAATCAGCAATCAAGCCTTAAAAGGAAGTTAAATAATAAAATTAATTATTTTAAAAGAGTAAGTTAAAATGAAAAGACTCAAGACAATAAAATACGCGCTTATTTCAATGCTGTTGGCTGTATTTTTTACGCCATTTTTAGCTTTGGCGGAAAATGAAGCTATTAAAAAGCTGCAAAACGTTGGCAATGTTAAAGGCCCTTACGCCGAGGTTGGCGAGACCAGCTTATCGCAAATGATCGGAGTGATTATAGCGGCGGCCTTGGCCCTAATCGGCTCAATTTTTTTGATTTTAATGCTTTATGCCGGCTATAATTGGATGACGGCGCGCGGAGAAGAAGAAAAAGTTACCAAAGCCAAAGATACCATAACCCGGGCGATTATCGGTTTGATTATTGTGGTTGGCGCTTATGCTATTTGGTCGTTTGTTTTTAGCAATTTGATTTTTAATAAATAGATTATGAAGCTCAGCGGTAAAAAAATTTATTTAGTTTCTGTTTTTGCAATAGTGCTGTCGTTTTTTTTAGCGGCCAATTTTTGTTTAGCCGCGTTTTTAAATCCCGACGTACAAAATAAGATAAACGCCCAAGCGGTTATTTCCGGCGATTCGGGCTATGATACTTCCGGCGATATCTATGGGCTGATTCAGGTGGTTATTAACGCCGTTTTAAGCATTGTCGGCGTATTACTTTTAGTGTATATACTTTTGGCCGGCTATAATTGGATGACGGCGCAGGGCGAGGAGGAAAAAGTCAACAAAGCCAAAGATACCTTAAAGCAGGCGATTATCGGAGTAATTATAATTGTGGCCGCTTACGCTATCAGCGTGTTTGTTATGTCCAGGCTTGAAGCCGGCGCCTTAAAGACCGGATCGTCCGGCGCGGCAAGTTACCAAGGCGTTTCTTAATAGAATTAAATTATGAAAAAATATTTTAAAAAAATTGTAATTTTAATTAGCCTGGCAGTTGTTTTGGTTTTGCCTTATGTCGCTTTAGCCGCCAGTCCGGCCCTTGATAATTTGCAAGAAATCGGCGAAAGAGGCTCGGCCGCGCCTTATACGGCGGCCGGCGAGGATACGCTGTCTTTGCTTATTAGCCAAATTATTAAAGCCTTTTTAGGTTTATTGGGCATTATCTTTTTAATTTTGATAATTTACGCCGGCTATAATTGGATGACGGCGCAAGGCGACGAGGAAAAAGTTACGCTGGCCAAAAATACTTTAGCGCGCGCGGTTATCGGCTTAATTATAATTATCGCGGCTTATTCCATAACCTATTTTGTGTTTAGCAATTTGCCGGGCGGGGGAGGCGGGAACGGCGGAGCTCAAACCGGTCCGATTAATTCCGATTAATTAAAATTTTGATTATAAGAAAAAGAGACATACTTAAGAAGCTGTCTCTTTTTTATTTTTTCTTTTGATTTTAGCGTACTCTATAGATTCGTACGCCGTAATCGTATTTTATTCCGTTGTAAACACCGCCGTTAAAGGTACGGGAAATGGTATAATCACCATTTGAGCCGTAAATAATTATTTTATCGGCGATATTGTTAGTGAAAATCATAGCATAAGAGCTGGGCGAGATTTTTATTCTTTGATTAATCTCTGGGTGCGGGATGTAAGCCGCTAACTTAGGGTCATCGTTAATAATAATTCCGACATAATGACCATTTGTGGTTGCGGCTTGTTGGCCCCGTTCAATTTGTTTGGTTAGTGCTCGAGTTAGATCTGCCTGTGCTTCAGCGGCAATAATAATAGCTTTAGCGTTAGACATTTCAAGCGGCCCAATTGATGGTTGCAACATGCTGAAGTTCTGGTCATCATGGATGATTGAGCCATCGTTTTTATTAATTTTTAACACCGCATGCCTTTGCCCGGCGCACCCAACTAATAAGACCAACGCCAATGCCGTAACGGCAAAAATTCTAGTTTTCATAGCAATCCTCCTTTTTCCTTTTTATTTTATATTTTCGTAAAATTATCCCAAATAAAAGGCTATGAGCTAAATATTTGTTGATTTTTAAAAATAATTTCTGGATTCCCGCCTATGCGGGAATGACAAGTGAGTAAAGGTGGCTTAACCGCCGTGGCGGTTAAGCCACCTTTTATTAAAATAACCTATTATTTGGGATAATTTTGAGAATTTTTTAAAGAGCTGATTTTACATAATGCCACTAAATTTATTAAAAGTCAAGGTCTGCCTGCCGGCAGGCAGGTTGACTTAAGTCCGTATCTGTGATAACATTATAGTAAGAAAAGAAAATCCCTATCTAATATTCCTCGGAGGAAAGGATAGGGATTTTTGTATATAAAATATCTAATATTAGCTTTTATATAATAATTTCATGGAAGCTTTGAAAAAAAATCACAATAAAATAATTACTCTAAAACAAGCCAAAAAAGTGGTTATTATTTTAGTTGCTGTCTTATTTTTTGAGTTTTTATTATTTCCCGCGCCTTTGATGGCTAGCCAAATGGAAAAAAACGGCGAATTTAACGAAAAACAAGGCATTATTTCCTGCCAAGATCAAATCGTCCAAGATATAGCTACCGGCATTATGGAATTTAATGGTAAACTGCCGGAAAGCAAAGCGGCTAATATAGATTTTTCCCAACATGTTACTATCACAGCTTATAATTCAGAGGCTGGGCAAACCGATAATTCCCCCTGTATAACGGCTAATGGTTTTAATGTTTGTGATAATGGAGTTGAGGATACGATCGCGGCTAATTTCTTGCCTTTTGGCTCTAAAGTTAAAATACCGGAATTATTCGGGGACAGGGTGTTTGTAGTACGCGACAGGATGAATAAGCGATTTTCCAATAGGGTTGATGTTTGGATGATAAAGAGGCCTGACGCGGTTAAATTCGGCGTAAAAGTGGCCAGAATAGAGGTTTTAAAGTAATTATAAGCAAACGCTGTTTGTTTTATAGAACACACCCTTTATGGGTGTTTTATTATACTTGTTTTAAGGCGTTTTTTCTGGTATATTTAAGAAGTATTAGTATTTTTATGCCTTATTTTACATATGTTTTAAAAAGTCAAAAAAGGATATTATTAAGTAAAAATATAATAAATAAGGCCTGATAGCCAAGCGGTAAGGCGAGAGTCTGCAAAACTCTTATGCGTGGGTTCAATTCCCACTCAGGCCTCTTTTAGCTTAACAATGTTAGTCTGTCTGGCTACGCCAGATAGGAATCCCCGCTCAAGCCTAAAATATTTAAGTCTACAAGAACGTAGACTTAAATCGTGATAAAATTGTGGATAACAAGTGAGTTGTGTGGATAAATACTAGTTTTAAGTCCACAATAATGTAGACTTAAGTCATAATTAAGAAAAATTAGAAATATAAATTGGCTAATATTAAAATATTATTGTATTAATTAAGATTATTGACTTATTTTATTTTTAGTGGTATATTTAAGTTAGAACATTTATAATATTTTATAGAAAAGTTTTCCGAAAGTAAATTTTGGGAGAATTTTTCTTTTTTGCTGACTTATTTGCCAGAGTTCACATGGCATTATAAACAAAAACAAAAAAAAGGTAGGTTTTCACGAAAAAAGGCCTGTTGTTATATCGCAACAAATTTAAGTTGTTGTTTAACAACAGGCCTAGCATGGAGATTTACCAAAAGCCAGCAAAAATTTGCTTTTTTAAAGTGAACAACTAAAGCTTCAAACCTTAAAGATTAGGGATTTTCTTATCTATCCACCGGATGGAAAAGAAATATATCTTTAGGGATGGGGCTCAGCTACGGCCTATATAATAATTTTATATAAAAAGGGGCCCGTTCTGGGCCCTTTTTAAATACTTAAAAAATTAAGCTTGCAAAAAAGCCTTTTATAGTGTATATTATTAATAATGATTTATTCCTGATATCAGGAATAAATTTTAGTTTAGAGCAATCTGGTCCGGCGGATTTTATAATAACAATAAAAATATGGATAAAAAAGTTATAGAAAAAATAAAGAAAGACTTGTTGGCCAGCAAGGCGCAATTAGAACAAGATTTAAAAAGTTTTACTAAAAAGGACGAACATGCGAAAGATGAGCATCACACTAAATTCCCCGATTATGGCGATAAAAGCGATGAAAGCGTCCAGGAAATTGATGAATATACCACTAATTTAGCTACGGAAAAGGTTTTAGAAAGCGCCTTGCGCGATATTGATAATGCTTTGGCAAGGATTGCCAAAGGAACTTACGGTGTTTGCAAATACTGTAAACAGGAAATAGGCGAGAAGCGGCTTATGGCCAGGCCGGTGGCTAATACTTGTATTGCCTGTAAAACAAAACTGCAAAAAATTGCTTAAGATTTATGCCTAAAGATATTAAAAAAATGATGGCGATTATCGCGGCTGTCATTTTTTTTATTGGCTTGGATAGATTTTTAAAAGTTTTTGCTTTAGCTAACCAGATAAAAGGATTTAATTTGTTGGGCGATATTTTTAAGTTTAGCTATAAGAGTAATTATTATATTGCCTTTTCTTTGCCTTTTAGCGGCCGGCCGCTGACGATCTTAATTGTTTTAATAATAGCAGCTTTAATATTATTCGGTTTGCATTATGCTAAAAAACTTCAGATCGGAGGGGCGGCGGCATTATTTTTAATTATTTTAGGCGCCAGCAGCAATCTATACGACAGATTAAAATATGGCTTTGTTATTGATTATTTTGATTTGAAATATTTTACGGTATTTAATCTGGCTGATATAATGATAACAGCCGGCGCGATGGGCTTAATTTTATTTATTAAAGATCATAAATATGAATAATTCGCCTGAGTTTATGTTGATAAATAAGGAAGAAAGGGATCGCGAAAATGAGGAGCGCAGCAAAATTTTGGAAATGGCTTATAAAAAAGCAACTGAATTGCTTGACGACGAAAGAATAGATCCGGAAAAATTTAGAGGCCTATATAGCGATAAAATAATAAAAAAACACCAAGATTACGTGGATCAAAGGCGAGAAAAATTTAAGGCCACCAATACTCCGGAAGAAATGGAAATGCAAAGATATTCTACGGTATTTGAAGCTATTGTTCACGATCAAATTGATATGAACGGCTGGTTGGGCGAACATGCCGCCGCCCGCAAAGCTTCTTGTTATGATGATTTAAAAAATGGCGTAGATGAAATTATCGAGTTTGAGCAGACAGAGGCATCGGCTACCGCCCATCTAGCTTTAGGCGTAGATGTAACTTTCGGCAAAGGCGTTTTTAGTAAGATGAATGATATAAAAACGCGGATAGACGCAGGCGATATCGGAGTTATAAAATATCTTTTGACCGACACTTACCGCGGTGAAATGAAAAACGTCCCCAGGGCGGTTATCGGCGTTGACATGAAAAATTTAAACGAGATAATTAAATTATGGGCGGACAATAAGAAAAAAAGCTTAGCTCAGCATAAGGTAAAATTTATAATTCTCAGCCAGATTATGATGCAATTAAATGATTTCGCGCAATATGCCGGCAGGACGGGCAAAGGCGCGATTGCCAATAGCTTTAACAGAGTTTTAAAGATCGTGGAGAATGTATGGGACGAAGAGTCTAAAGGATATTCTGATAAAAATGGAGATTTTGATTTTGAGGAAGATCGGGTTTATAACGCTATTAGAAGTTATTGCGACGATTTAAATAAACAGCAACCGGCGAGTTTAGCTTAAAAAGTAATTTTTCTTAAATTATCTTTTTGCAAATTTATTTTAATTAATCTTGCCTTCTTGGGCAAGATTTTTTTTATTTTATCCGCCCATTCAATAATCGTAACGGTGTCCGGACGGTTAAAATATTCATGAGCGCCGATAGAGGTTAAGTCGGAAGCCGACCTGACCCGGTAAGCGTCAATATGGACTAAGAATTTAATTTTTTTATGCTTGGCGACAGAGTACGCTTTCATCAAAACAAAAGTCGGGCTGGCAATATTTTTTTTAATTCCTAGGCCTAAAGCCAAGCCTTTGGTAAAAACAGTCTTACCGGCGCCTAAATTTCCGATTAGCCCGAGAGTCTCGCCGCCCGCTAAATTTTTAGAAAATTTTTTAGCGAAGTTAAAAGTTTGTTTTGGAGACGCGGATAAGAATGTCATGTGGACAGTACAGGGCTCGAACCTGTAACCCCTGCGATGTAAACGCAGTGCTCTACCATTGAGCTAACTGTCCGGCAGGTGCCGAGGACAGGACTTGAACCTGCAAGGGGTTGCCCCCGCTACCACCTCAAGGTAGTGCGTGTACCAGTTTCGCCACCTCGGCAGGAGATCGGGTTTAGGCGATTTTTACCTCTTTCATTTTTTTATTGTAATCGCGCAAGAAATAAAGCTTGGCGCGCCTAACTTTATTTTGTTTTTTAATTTCAATTTTAGTGATGGTGGGCAAATTCAGGGGAAAGATTTTTTCCACGCCAATCCCGTCGGATATTTTTCTAACCGTGATTGTGCCCCCGGCCTCGAAGCCGTGCTTTTTAGCGATAATTATGCCTTCATAATACTGCACCCTCTCTTTTTCTTCGCCTTTGGAATTAAGCTCTTTAATTTTTTGGTAGATTCTTACGGTCATGCCGGGCCTTAAATCTTCAGGGTTGATTTTTGCCATAGTTGCTTCTTTTGTTTTTGCCATATATTTTATACTTAAAAATAGAACATTAAAAGTTCTATTTTAAATATGCTTAATATTTAATGATTTAATTATATTATAATAATTAACCAGTCTTGTCAACCTCTGGTTTTGGTATTTTTTTTGATAATTTTAGCCACTTGATTAATAGTTTGCTGCAGCTTGCCCTCTTCATTTTTTACTACATAATCGTAAATATCAAGGTGTTTTAGCCATTCTTCAATATCTTTTATTCGCTGGTTAAAAATATTTTCATCCAGCTTGGTTTCCCGCCGCCGCATTCTCTTTATTAAAATTTTTAATGGCGAATTAATAAAAATGGCGGTTAGATTAGGCATTTTTTTCTTGGCGGTTATTACGCCCTTGTATTCTGCCTGCCAGAAGCATATCTTACCGCTTGTTTCGGCTTTGCTTATTTCATCGTAAGTAAGGCCATAGTAGTTTTTATAATGGAAGTCATATTCAAAAAATTTATTTTTTTTAATGTTTTTTTTAAATTGTTTTTTAGTAATAAAATAATATGGCTTGCCCTGGCGTTCGCCGGCGCGC
>JACQYU010000103.1 GCA_016208065.1 Candidatus Falkowiibacteriota bacterium
AAAGTTTTTAAAGCCAGAAAAGCCGGCCTGGTAAAGATTGATGAAAAGTTAATTAAAGTGGTTAGCGATGTTGAAAAAGTTAAAGAATATATTGTGCCGAAAGGTTTTGGCGTCTGGGTTAAAGACGGCGATGAGGTTAAAATCGGCGACCAATTAACCGAAGGCTCTTTAGATCTTCATCAGCTGTATCAGCTGCGCGGTAAGCTGGAAGCGCAAAAATATATTATTAAAGAAATCCAGTACGTTTATTCATCCCAGGGCCAGCCGTTAAATGATAAGCATATAGAAATAATAGCCCGCCAGATGTTCGCGCGCGTTTATGTTAATGATGCCGGCGACACCGAATTATTACCCGGAGAAATCGTGGAAAAAGCTATTTTTGACCGGACTAATGAAGAAATTAAAGCTAAGGGCAAAAAACCCGCCAAAGGAGATCAGCTTTTATTGGGCATAACCAAATCATCGCTTACTACCAACAGCTTTTTGTCAGCGGCTTCATTTCAGGAAACAGCCAGGGTTTTAATCGATGCGGCGGTTACCGGTAAGGTTGATCATCTTGAAGGTCTTAAAGAAAATGTTATTATTGGCCGGCCGATTCCGGCAGGCACGGGTTATCGGCAGAAAGCGGATTAATATTTAAGCGATTTTACCATAAAAGGCGTCGGACAAAGATATTTAACAACAGAAAGCGAAGGCTTGGGTTAGTTTTTTTCTTGTTGCGTAACTCGTCCGCCTACTGGCGGACTCAAACAGTCCTCACTTCGAAAAACAACTAACCCAAGCCTTCGCAGAGTTAAGTATAATAATTTATTATTTGTTCTTTTAGATATAAAAATAAAAAAGGCATTGCGGTGAAAACCATAATGCCTTTTTTATTTGACTTATTTTGTCATTCCCGCCCGCCACTTCGGCGGATAAACTCCGGAGGGAATCCAGAGTAGTTAAGATGACAGCCCGTATTTTTTAATATTCTCATCCGCTAATTTTTGAATATAAGAGATTTGTTCTTTGCCCCGCTCGTTTTTAAATAAATGCTTAAATCTGCCCTGGGGCTTTAAATATTCTTCAACCGGCGGTCGCCGGGCTGATGTTTTTATAACTTCACCTAATCGGCCGTTAATATATTCTACGGCCGGATAGATTCCGGTTTGTACGGCTAATTTAGCTAAGTTAATCGTTTGGCTGGGTTCAATTTTCCAACCGGGAATGCAAGGCACTAAAATTTGCAGGTATGACGGGCCGGGCGTGGCGATAGCCTGTTTAATTTTTTTTACGATATCCAATGGATAAGCGATCGTGGTTTGGGCGGCATATTTCAAACCGTGCGCCAAAGCGATAGCCAGCATATCTTTTTTCATAAAATGCGAACCAATGCCGTTTATATCAGACGAGGTTCCGGCCGGCGTGGTTGTGGTATTAGCGGCCCAGGGCGTGGCCGCGCTGGCTTGCGCGCCGGTATTCATGTAGCCTTCGTTATCGTAGCAAACATAAAGAATATCTTCGCCGCGTTCCCACATGCCGCTAATCAGGCCGAAGCCGATATCAAAAGTGCCGCCATCGCCGCCTTGAGCAACGACTTTAGTTTCTCCTCCTAAGGGGGATCTAGAGGGGGTTTTTTCTTTGTAATCCAGCGCCGCTCTAATACCCGAAGCTACGGCCGCGGGATTTTCAAATAGAGAATGGATCCACGGCATACCCCAGCTAGATTCCGGGTAAGGCGTAGTAACTACTTCTAAGCAGCCGGTAGCGTTAGTTATTATGGTGTTTGGGCCTAGGGCGTCGGCGACTAAGCGCGCGGCAATCATCTGGCCGCAGCCGGCACAGCCTCGGTGCCCCGGCGCGAGCAAAGTTTTTAATGGGTTTGACGGGGTTTTATTTATAGCTATTGGCATATTTCAATATAAATTTTAATTAGTTTCCATTATTTGTTTTTTTATTCCTTCAAATTTTACTTTATCCATCTGCCCGACAAATTTAGAAGCGTTAAGTATTTCAATCAAAACCGGTTTTTTCGCTTTTGATAAATGGATAATAAAATTACCAAGCTCCATGGCGTGGTTAATCGGGTCTTTAGTAATTTCCCAGCTTATTATATTGGCTTCAATGTCGTATTGCATAATATTATTTAATGGGATAAAACGTAATTATTTTAAGAATATCACCGTCTTTCTTATAGATCACTTTTACATTTTCCTTTTGTGCCGTTAAGAGTTTGCTTTTTTTTCCGTTTTTTTCAGGACAGGCAACCGCGTCTTCAATCTGCTCGCGCGTAAAATAAATTTTATGCTTGTTTAAAATATCAAATTTTTGTTCAGCGTATTTAGTGAAGTAAAGCATGCGTTTATTGGCAGTCGCCGCCATTATTTTTTAAGCTTTCAAAGTTAGCTGTTACCGTGCTTACGTATTTTCTAGTTTGGGCATAACCCTGGTTATTTTCACATTCCCAGAAAGTTTTACCCGGACAAACCGTGCTCTCTTTATTGGCTAAAGGCCCTCCGTTATAAGCGGCAATAACATATTTAATATCTGATGCCCGGCAGATAGAGTTGTTTGATGATCCGTTGCAGGCGGTAGAGGAAAGTTGAGTTAAATATTTTGCGCCGACATTTATATTGGTTTGCGGGTCGTATAAATTTCCATTTACGCCAAGAGATTGCGCCGTAGAAGGCATAACTTGCATTAAGCCTACCGCTCCAGCAGAGCTAGTAATATTCGGCCGCCCCGAGGATTCGGCAAACATAACGGCTTTTAATAATGTGCAATCATAATCAGCGTTGCTTAATAACGTATCATAGGAATCTCTGGCTGTTGGATCAGCAGGAATAACACTGGTTCCCATTTCTCCGCCGCCGCCGGTATATTTAATTTGTTCTGGTTTAATATCTTGTATTATGCCAATATTTAAACTTTTAAAGCTAAGCAAGGCCGGATTAACTTGATAAAGTATAGTGTAAGAACATAAAGCGATAACCAAACCGGTAAGAGAAGCGCCGATCCAGGCTTTGGCCTCGCCGACCATAGTGGCCGAGCCGCCGGCCACAATCCACATCACTCCGCCGATCATTAAAACCACGGCCGCTAAAATGCCGACAATACCAATGGCGTATTTATAAATCCCGGCAATATATTCGCCAATCCAGGGAATATCACAATTTTTTTGGCCATTTACCTCGGTGCATTTTATAGCTTTGCCTTTAGTAAGATTAAGTCCGGGAATAGCTACTTGCAAGTTAATATCGGGTATTTCCAATTTTGGCATATCGGTATTAAGTCTGCTGGGCGCACTTGATTCGCAACAACATAAAGGCGTATTCATGCTTGCAGGAATACTTCCGGGAAACTGCGCGCAATTAGCGGCTATTCCAGTTATTGTGTAATCTCCAGTATTTACAATTTTATCGCATGATGTGACAGAAACCCCGTCTTTCCACATACAATCCGCCGCTTTAGCCGGCAGAGGGTAATAAAAAAGATTAGCCATAAAAAATAACGCTAGCGGCAAATATAATATGATTTTGAGTTTTTTTGGATTCATAAATTGTATAGCGGGATTATAAAACCAACGGTTATTTTTTTAATAATCCTACGCAAATCTATGGGCGTAAGCCCGTAGATGTAGAAGATACAAATTCTCCCAAAGAATTTGTACGCGTAGCGTAATGAGCTAATGCCACGCGGCGTAAGCCCGTGGTAATTTACTTTATTTTACATTCTTTAATATATCCTAATGTGCCGGTCTGATCTTGGCAGGTGGAGTTAGGATATGCAGTAGCTCCAGAAATGGCATTGCATGCTGTATTTGTTAAAATTTCGCATTTTCCATATCCTGTAAAGCAGACGGGACAATACCCCCAAATATTGTAATTTTGCAAGCAACAGACTGATTGATTGTCTATGCAATCTTGGTCGGTGGCGCATTCATTATTTCCTTCGCCCGGCACATCTTTGCACATTCTTTGAAAATTTGACCCCATGGCTTCCGTTACGCATCCTTTGTGTTTTTTTGTTGTGTCAACTATTGTCGGGGTTAATTCATTCTCTTTACAACAACAAACATTATTTGTTTGATAATTATAGTCTTTACATTTTGAAGTGTCTCTTGATTCCCAGTTATTGCCCGACAGTGAAGAGCATGGATAATTCCAATCCGTCGTTGTTGTTGCTTGGCAAGTTTCGGAAATGGTTAACTCTGTTACTTTCTGTATACCGCTAGTTTTAAAATTAACCAGTGCCGGGTTAACCGTAGCTAAAATTAGATATGATAATAAAGCTAAAACCAGGCCGGTAAGCGAGGCGCCGATCCAGGCTTTGGCTTCGCCGATCATAGTAGAGCTGCCGCCGGCTACGATCCACATCACTCCGCCGATCATTAAAACCACGGCAGCTAAAATGCCGACAATGCCGATAGCGTATTTATAAATTGCTCTTACGTATCTTGCAATATTGCCTGTACCGGTGTCCGAAGCGTTGAAAGTATAATCAAGGCCTTGGACCTGTGGCGTGAATTTAATCGGGTCGGCCGCTTGGCTGGCAACCGGAATGGTAAACAGAAAAATCAAACAGGCTAGCTGGAAAATAAAAATCGTTAGAAAAAAAATTGTTATAATTTTAGGAAAGGATTTTAGCATATTATTTTTATTGTCATTGCAAGAGATTTATTTATTTTCGTCATTCCCGTGAAAACGGTAATTCAGAGTTCGGTGCGATAAACAAATTTCTGCCGAAGTAAGCTAGGCGACTCGCAATGACAACGAGTTATTATTTGCCAATGAATATAGTTCCGTTATTTTTTTTGCCTGCCTGCTTTATTATTTTTTTAATCATCTCTTTGGTTACGTCGCGGCCGCCTAAGCCGACAATGAAACTTGAAATATTAGCGTTAGTTTTTCCTTGGGCAACGGCTTTAATTTCTAAGGCCAGCGTACCAATAGCTCCGAGCGAGACAGACTTATCTATGACCGCGATGTTTTTTACCGGTTTGATTATTTTTAAAATTTGTTCAGCCGGAAAGGGGCGGAAACATTTAATTTTTAAAACGCCAACCCTCTTATTAAGAGGGGGAACGGCATCTTTAATCGTGCCGCAGACCGAGCCCATGGCAATAAGGATGGTATTTGGTTTTTTTGGGCCAATATATTCAATTAGGCCGTTGTCAACTCGAGATCCTATCGCTCCGCTGGCGCTACGCTCCAGGATGACAGAAGCGTTAAAATTTTTATATTCCTGGTCGATAGTTTTTAGGCTAGCGGTTAAATCTTCATGCAGTTCCTGCCTGATTTCCATATAATGCGCGGGGGTAACCAGCGCTCCCAAAGTAACCGGATTTTCAGGATCTAGAAATTGACCCGGCTCCGGCTTATAATCCGGCAGATATTTTTTAATTTGTTCGGCGCTAGGT
>JACQYU010000104.1 GCA_016208065.1 Candidatus Falkowiibacteriota bacterium
AATTAGTTTAATAATATTTTTATTTTATGTGATAATCGGTTATCTTTTAATCAGATCAACCAATCAGGAGGTTGAGAAAGAAGAACAGGCTGAAGAGCTAGCCGGAAAACTGGAAGAGTTGAATTTAAATTTGGAAAAAAAAATTAATGAAAAAACTCAAGAACTACAAATTAAAGTTAATGAATTAAGCCAATCTAAAGAAGCCTTGATTAATATATTGGAAGATAATACCGAGGCCAGAGAAGAAATGGAAGAGGAGAAAAATAAAACACTGGCCATTATCGCCAATTTTACCGATCCGATTATCGTTTTGGATAAAGATTATAAAATAAACATAATTAACCCGGCCGCTTCCAGAGTTTTTGGCTTAAGCGCCGCTGATTTAGGCCGGAGAGTGGCTACGGACAATAAATTCAGCATGTCTAATTTTAAGCAGATTATTAAAAGGGATTATGAAATTAAGCAAATAACCGAAGGAGCCAATAGCCAGATTTTTATGCCAGAAGAAATTACCCTTAAAAACGATAACTCTGAAGAAACCGTTTTTGAGGCTACCTATAAAGTTATTACAGCTAAAGTATTGAGTCTCAAGAATGAACCGCTTGGTGTTATGAAAATTTTTTATGACACTACGCGCGAAAAAGCGAATGATAAAATGAAATCGGAATTTATTTCTATTGCCGCCCATCAGTTAAGGACGCCTTTGTCGGCCATTAAATGGGTAATTAAAATGATTCTGGACGGCGACGCCGGAAAATTAAGCATAGAGCAGCAAGAATTATTAAATAAAGGTTATTTAAGCAATGAGAGAATTATCAGGCTAGTCAATGATTTATTGAACGTTTCTCGCATTGAAGAGGGAAGGTTTGGCTTTAATTTTGAAAAAGTTGATTTTCGAGAAGTTTTGAATACGGCGATTAGTAATGTTGAAAGTTTAGCGGCTAAAAATCATCAAGAGCTAACGGTTAAAAAGCCGGCTAAACTGCCGAAAATATACTTAGACAAGGAAAGAATGATCATGGTTATGCAAAATTTATTAGGCAACGCGATAAAATATACTCCGGAATATGGTAAAATTCAGGTGATTATTGAGGTTGACAAACAATATCTCCATGTTAAAATTAACGACCAAGGAGTCGGCATTCCGGCCGAAGATCAGCCTAAATTGTTTTCTAAATTTTTTAGGGCGGCCAACGTGGTTAAACTGGAAACCGAGGGTACTGGGCTTGGCTTGTTCTTGGTTAAGAATATTATTGAGAAGCATAACGGCAAAGTCAGCTTAAAAAGCGAAGAAGGCAAAGGCACGGAAGTAAGCTTTTTTATGCCTATTTAGGAGAGGGCAAACAACTAATTATAGTTAATTATATAAATCGTATGCAAACTAAAATTTTAATAGTTGAAGATGAAGACGCTTTAGCCAGCGTTCTATCGTCAAAATTTAAATTAGAAGGATTTGAAGTACATATTAGCGTTAACGGAGGAGACGGTTTAAGGGAGATTGAGGCTTGGCAGCCGAATTTAATTTTACTTGACATTGTTATGCCGAAAGTTAACGGTTATGAAGTTTTGGAGAGTTTACAAAAAAACAATAATAAAACTCCGGTGATTGTAATTTCTAATTCCGGCCAAGATGTTGAGCTAGAAAAAATAAAAAAATTAGGAGCGGTTGACTATATAATCAAAACCCAGATTAATCCGGAAGAATTCGTAGGGAAAGTTAAAAATATTTCAGACAATCATTACACGAAAGATAGTAAAAAGATAAAAAAGAATAAAGAAAAAAAAGAAGAGGTAAGCGGCGGCGCTAAGATATTATTAGTTGAAGATGATTCGTTTTTACGCGATATTTGCTTTAAAAAGTTAAAGAAAGAGGGTTTTAATGTTGTTACGGCGGTTGACGGGGAGGAGGCTGTAAAAAAAGTCAGCGAGTTTAAGCCGGCAATTGTTTTATTGGATATCATTCTGCCGGCTATGGACGGCTTCGAGGTGCTAAAAGAAATCCGTTCTCACAAAGATATATTAGTTAAAAACGTGCCGGTTATTATGCTTACTAATTTGGGCCAAGAAGAAGATAATAAAAAAGCCATAAGCCTGGGAGCAAGCGACTATTTGGTTAAAGCGCATTTCACAACCGAAGAGATCGTTGAAAAAATTAAGAACCGGCTTGGTTTATAATCATCTTATTTTATGTTATAATAAAGTAGCCTTTAAATTATTGCATTATGAAAGTGAAGGAATTAAAAAATATTAATAAAATATCGCTGGCCAAAATAACGGCTTTAATCTACGGTTTAGTCGGTTTTTTTATAGCTTTGGCGGTGGCCGTATCAACTATGGCCAATATTATGATGCAAAAAGATTTTTCCGGCTCAATTATTTTAGTAACCTTGTTTAATATAGGCGCCGGGCTGCTTTTAGGCGTTTTATCTTCTCTAATAACGGCTTTAATCGGTTGGATTATGGGTTATATTGCGGCCGGCATTTATAATTGGTTTAGTAAAAAGGCGGGCGGGGTTAAAATTGAGCTAGCCGAGGCAAGTGAAATAAAAACAGAAGAAAATATTGGCAGCCAGCCAACGTAAAGCGTAAAATTTAAAAATTCTCGAAATTGCGTTTTGGGCAAGCAAAACGATAATGTAAAATTTTTTGTCCCGGTTCGATCAGAGAAAATGAATTAATAATTTGTATTTTTAGCTGTTACTTTGCGTTTTTATTTTTAAACTTAATCATATGCCGCCAATCAATGATAGCCGAGATTTGCTTAATATAATTATCGCTTTATCGGTTTTGTTATTTACTATATTTTCCTGCTGGGCGATTTATTATTTAGCCAGAATTTTACAGCAGACGTTCAAGGCGGTTAAAGAAACCCGCGAGCGGCTTAATAAGTTTGATGAATTGGTAAAAATGATAAAAGAAAAAATTGAGCATAGCGCTTCTTATTTGCCTTTAATCGGCGAGGGTGTAAAAAAATTGGTTGAGATTATGAGAGCTAGGGCGGAGAAAAAGAAGCGAAGCAAAAAAGCGGCGTAAAATAATCGGAAAATAAAAAAGAGGCCGAGAGTGAAACGCTCTCGGCCTTTATGATTTATCCAAACTGTTTTACTGACCGGCGTTTTTTATTTCTTAAACCCATCCATGAGCTGTTTGAATTTATAAATTTATCAATAGTAATTTATAATAAATAAAAATATTTATTTTATGTATCCGCAGTCTTTATTTGAGCATTTAATTTCGCCTTTTTTCGCGTCTTCAATCAATAAACTGCCGCAATCCGGGCATTTTTCGCCGGTCGGCTTGCCCCAAAAAGCGGTCTTGCAGGCCGGGTATTGGGCGCAGGCGTAAAAGAGGCCGCGGCGGCTGCGTTTTTGCACAACTTCGCCTTTGCCGCAAACCGGGCAGGTTATGCCGGTGCTACTGGCGCCGCCGCTGATATTTTATAAATTTTTGCATTTAGGATATGCGGAGCAGGCTAAAAACGGGCCGAATTTACCAACCTTAATTGCCATAGCCGAACCGCATTTTTCGCAAATCTCGGCTTTATATTTTTCTTTTAATTCCTCGATTTCTTTGCTGTCAGCTTGGCCATTGCCGTTTTTATCCGCGCCGGGCAGTGATTTTATGTTTTTACATTCGGGGAAAGCGCTGCAGGCTAAAAATTTTCCGTAGCGGCCGGTTTTAATGATCATGGGCGCGCCGCATTTATCGCAGACCTCAGTTGATTTTTCTTCAGGCATAATATCTTTTTTATTAATAGCTTCGTATTTATTTTCTAAGTTGGCATGGAAAGGTTCGTAAAATTCTTTAATTATCGGCTGCCACTCAACTTCGCCTTGGGCCACGGAGTCTAAGTCGTTTTCCAGCTTGGCCGTGAACTGGTAGTCCACGATTTTAGGAAAGTGTTCAACTAGCAAGTCGTTAACTACAAAAGCGATATCGGTCGGCTCTAGGCGTTTATGCTCGTCGCGCTGAATGTAATTTCTGTCAATAATAGTGGCGATAGTCGGAGCATAAGTTGATGGCCGGCCGATGCCGTATTTTTCTAATTCTTTAACTAAGCCGGCATCCGAATATCTGGCCGGCGGCTTGGTAAAATGCTGTTCTTTTTTTATTTTTTCAAGCGCTAACTTTTCTTTTATTTTTAATTCCGGCAATTCTATTTCCTGGCTGGTTTCCGGATAAATTTTTAAATAGCCGTCGAATTTTAAAATTTGGCCGTTAGCCCTAAATTGATATTTAATTTCTCCTGACCCCTTTGCCGCGGGGGAGATAGCATCAATGTCAACGACCGTGGCGTCAACTATGGCTTCGCTCATTTGCGAAGCTAAGGCTCGCTGCCAGATTAATTTATATAATTTATTTTGGTTAGGATTTAAATCCTCGGTGATTGATTCCGGGGAGCGCGAGGCTTCGGCCGGCCGAATGGCTTCATGGGCCTCTTGAGCGCCTTTAGACTTAGTTTTAAAGCGGCGCGGCGTTTTAAGAGCATAGTTAGCGCCTAAACTTGCCGTTAAATATTCGGCCGCTTCGCTTAAAAATTTATCCGCTAAATTAAGCGAGTCGGTTCTCATATAAGTTATAAAGCCCATTTCATAAAGCTGCTGCGCTATCATCATGGTTTGTTTGGCCGAAAAGCCAAGCCAGCGGTTGGCGGTTTGCTGCAGGCTTGAAGTCGTAAAAGGCTTGGGCGGCTGTTTTTTAGTTTGCTTTTTTTCCAAATCGGCTACTATATATTCGGCCCCATTAAGAGCGGTTATAATTTTTGTAGCCTCTTCCTCATTTTTAATTTCCAGCTTATCAATAGTTTTGTTGTTAATTTTATTCAGCCTGGCCAAGAACGGCAGTTTTTTCGCATTTTGCAATATGGCGGAAATTGACCAGTATTCTTCAGTAATAAATTTTTTTATTTCCCGTTCTCGTTCAACGATTAAGCGAACCGCGACTGATTGCACGCGGCCGGCGGATAAACCTTTGGCTACTTTTTTCCAAAGGAAAGGGGATAGCTCGTAGCCGACCAGCCGGTCAAGAATTCTCCTGGCTTGCTGAGCATTAACCAGTTTAATATTAATTTTTCTAGGATGTTCTAAGGCTTCTAAAATCGCCGACTTAGTAATTTCATGAAAGACAATGCGGTCAGTATCTTTCGGGTCAGCTTTAAGCGCTTCGGCCAGATGCCAGGCAATGGCTTCGCCTTCGCGGTCTTCGTCGGTAGCCAGGACAATTTTATCTGATTTTTTGGCTAAGGCTTGAAGTATTTTAAGATTTTTTTTTGCTTTTACCGGTACGACATATTTAGGTTCAAAATCATGTTCAATGTCAATGCCCATTTTACTTACCGGCAAATCTCTGACATGGCCAAAAGAAGACTCAACGTTAAAATCAGAACCTAAAAATTTAGCTATGGTTTTTGCTTTGGTTGGAGATTCAACAATTATTAATTTCATAAAAAATAAATGTCATGGTGATGACAAATAATATTTATCTGGCTAGTATATATTGCATGCCGCCTAAATTTTTTACCATGCCTTTCATTTCCATAATAGTAAGTGTACTATTTATAACCGAGGTGTCAAGCTTTGTCAATTGCTTAAGCTCGTCAATATGCGCCGGTTCGTAAGACAGGTGGACCAGAATTAATTCTTCTTCTTCCGTTTCCGGAATGATTTTTTTATTTTCAATATAGGCGGCCGCCTCGGCTAAATTAAGAGTTTCAATAATATCTTTAGCGCCGGCTACTAATTTAGCTCCCATAGTAATTAAGCGGTTAGTGCCCGTTGAGGAGCCGGAGTAAATGCTCCCGGGCACGGCGAAAACTTCTCGGTTTTGCTCTAGGGCGTGGAAGGCCGTAATCAGCGCGCCTGACTTTTCTCCGGCTTCAATAACTAAAGTAGCGCTGGATAAGCCGGAAATTATGCGGTTTCTTTGTGGAAAATGATGCTTTAAGGGCATGGTACCGATTGGGTATTCGGATATTATCAATCCGCCGTGAGCTTGAATTTTATCGGCTAAATAGCGGTTTTGCGACGGATAAATATTTTGCTGGTCTAAGCCGGAGCCGAGCACGGCAATAGTTTTTCCACCGGCTTCAATGGCGGCCGAATGGGCCAGGGTGTCTATGCCCAAAGCCAAGCCGCTAACGATAGTTAAATTATTTAAGGCCAGCTCCCTAACTAGCTTTTGCGTAACTTGCGCTCCATAGGCGCTATATTTTCTAGCGCCTACTACGGCCAAAAGAAATCCGTTAAAAGCCTCTAGCGAACCGCGATAATATAAAATAAACGGCGGATCGTAAATTTGCTTTAAAAGTTTAGGATAAGCCGGGTCATCTATGGTTAAAGCGTTTAGTTTTTCCTTGTTTAAATTTTCCAGTAATTTATCCGGTTCAGTTTGGTGTTTAAAAATCATGAATTCTTCAGCGATTTTTTCTTCGATGCCGGCGCGGATGTAATCTTTTACCGTAGCTTTATAGGCGGCTTCAATATTGGGAAAATAGTTTTTTAATCTTTTGAATTTAGCCGGGCCGAATTTATAAAATTGGCTTAGCCCCAGCCAATATTTAAGATCATTCATGTTTAAAATTTTAACTTATATTAGAAAAAATGGTTAATATTTATAGTCTTGACAAGCGGCTTCGGTTATGATAATATAATTTATTAAATAAATTTATGTTTTATAAAATAGCGTTCAGCCTGTTACTTGCTTAAGGGCCTAATTAATAAATAGTTTTCCTCCTTAATTATTTATAAATTTTGCATCCCTCTAAGCAAGTAGCATATTGGGCGCTATTTTTAAATCAGATAATTTTTGACAATTATCCTTTTTCATAATAACATATTCTACAAGACGCCAGTTTGATAAATAGTATTTAGAATTTTGCCTAGGAGCGGTGAAAGCTAAACCTCCCTCCTGGTTTGGCCGGAGCCTTAAATTGGGGTTATCCCCGGGCTTCTAGGCAGAATTGTGAATATTAAAATATCCGGAATTTTCCGGATATTTTTTATTTTATTTCGTCGGCTATTTTTAAGATTAGCCGGCCGACTATAGTTTTTTCTTCTTCGCCGAATTTTTGCAAAACAAAATTTTCCGCTTTAAACGGCGCGGCTTGATCGAGTTTTATGCAAATCCTAATCCTTTTAAAATTTTTGGTTTTAAGATGATTAATTATAGACTGCACTCCGTTATGTCCGGCACTTCTTGAGTTAACGGAAATTTTATATTTGCCCAATCTAATATCCAGATCATCATGAATCACGGTTAAAATTTCCGATAAGTCGGCGTTAGCGCTTTTTAAAATTCCAAGTTTTTTGGGCAGCAGTTTGTAATAAGTTAAAGCCA
>JACQYU010000041.1 GCA_016208065.1 Candidatus Falkowiibacteriota bacterium
TCTTTGCGGGATTCCGTCCAGCTAGAGAATATATTTACAAATTATAATAACATATAAGCAAACAGAAGGCAAAAACAATGATTTCGCAACTAACAACTCGCAACCTATAACTCTTGCCAGAAAATTAGTTAGCAATTGAGTTATGGTCTACGAGTTAAGGATGCTAGAATCAACCCTCTTGCATTCTTAAAAATAGTATGTAAAAATAAAAATGATCTACTTTAGTCTAGGTTAACGTAGACTTAAGATAAAATATAAATAATAAGACTTTAGTCTAAAATAATGTAGACTAAAGTTAAATTACTCATAAAGTTAAGTCTACAATAATGTAGACTTAAGTCTAAAGATGACCAAGGAACAAACTAAAGATAACAATATTCAGGATAATAATAAAATAAAAACGCCTATCTGGTTTTCTGTTTCCGAAGCCGCTAAGATTGGCGGAGTTCAAACTAAAACTATCCGCCGCGCCATACAATATAATAAAGTTAAATATAAAATAATCGGCAATCGTTATTCTATAGATTTTCCATCACTTATTGCCTTTCTATATACAAAAACCAAGCTAAAAAACAAATTAAACCAATTTGGGCTGGGCCAATATGTGGATAAGTGGAAATAGAATAGATTTTAAAGCCTTTTTAAACCCGCCCGACCGCTTATAATCGGTCGGGCGGGTTTTTTGCCCTTAAAATTAATATATGTGATAATATAAATAACAATCATAAAGACTTATCCCCATGCTTATGCTTTGTTATTGTAATTATTTGTTTCAATTAAAACTGAATATAATTTTTGATATTTTAAAATCAGCCAATTTTTATTATGGCTGATTTTTTTATTTTATAAAAACATTATTATCAAGCCGAGTTTTTAATCTATCAGCTTGATAAATTAATATAAATAAAAACAATAGAAATTAATATTCTGTTAGGCCTAAATATTAATTTTTATAAAAAATAAACAACAATTAAGACTATGAAAAAATTAATCAAATCAAAACTGTTTCTTCAGGTGATTGTCGCCTCCATGGTTGCTACGCTGGCTACAGCCGGAATCGTTGGCGCGGTTACGACAATTGGATCAAATGTTAGTACCGGCGGAACTTTGACGGCAACCGCCACTTCTACGTTAAATGGCATCGTAATGGATACGACAAAATTTATTGTTGAAGATGGCAGCGGCAATACATCTATCGGCGGTACTTTAGGAGTCACCGGCATATCCGCCTTTACCGGAGCTATTACGTTTGCCGGCACGGCTTCAACCACTGGCGCCGCCATACTGCAAACAGCTACCATTAATTCCGAAACTGGCGCGATTAGTTTTGGCGATGAGAATCTAACCACTACCGGCACATTAGCCGCTGGCGCGACCAGTATCGGCACATTAGCCGCTGGCGCGACCACCATTACCGGAGCATTAACCGCCACAACAAAAATCGGCATAGCTTCAAGTACTCCGGGAGCAATGCTTTCTGTCGGTCCTACTCCTACTGTTTCTTCCGCTACAAGCACAATAGATTTTTCTAAGCCTTGCTTTAAAATGGCAACGGAAGATGGGACAGCATTATATTTATATTTAAAGCTAAACGCTAACGCTTACAGTAACTGGGCCACTTCCACGACTTCTTGTTTTTAATCTAATAAAGCCTAACAACTAAAATATGAAAAAAATTCTAGTAATAATTGTCTTGGCTTTATTTTTGGCTCTTCCGGCTCTGGCATTGACGGATTGGGATTTCACGGCTAACGCCGACATTACCGTTACCGGCTTAACTCTTAATAGTTCTACCTCTGATTTAGTAATTATAAATGGCTCTAAAGCGCAAAGCTTGGTATTTAACGACAACGGCACCCTTACCATAACTAACGCCGCCACCAGCACCTTCCAAATCTATTCAACAGATTCCAGCGTCAAAGCTATTAAAGTTGCCAGCACTACCGGCGCTACCATAAGCTGTACTGATAATGACATAACCGGCGCCGCTCCCGCAACAATTGCCTCTACTACCGAAGCTACTGACGATTTTACCGTTACTCTGATTGCTCTGTCTCATGCCGCTACCTACAACTATTCTTGCGGCGCGGCTACTTGCGATAATGGTTATCAAGTATCAGGAACAGGCGAGAGCGCGAGCTGTTCTGCTTGCCCGGTGTTAACCGGCGCGGCTACCTATAATACCGGCACATGCGGCGCGGCTACTTGTAATACGAATTATACCTTATCAGGTTCGGGCGCCAGCGCGATTTGCGTTGCTCCCGCGTCCATAACCGGACCCGGCGGGTCATCCAGCAGTTCGTCTGCCACCCCGGCCACCCCGGCCACGCCGGCTACACAATATTACGGCCGAAGTTAAAGACGCCATTACCAATTTCATTAATTATGGCACCCCAACCACTAAAATTTTAGGCGCGGGCGAAAGAGCCGGCGTTGTTAACTCTTACAAATCGGCATTCGGCAAACTGCCTGCGACTGAAGCGGAATGGTCTGATGTAATTAAAATCGGCAATGGCCGCTGGCCAAGCGTAACTAATGCTTCAGCGGAAACTAAGGCCGCTCTTGAATTTAAAAAAGTCTACAAGCGCTCGCCTAACATGAAACAGCCGAATGATAATGCCGCAGTTACGGTAATCGCTTACGGCTTAAGGCCAACCGCCAGAAATACCAATAGCGAAAAAGCTGCTATTAAGAGTTTTAAAACGATTTATGGCCACGCGCCTGTATCAGCCCTGGCTTGGGATATAGTACGCGCCATTGCCTACTCCGGAGCAAAAAGATAACAGCCAATACAAATAAAAAAACACCTCCTTTAGCAGGAGGTGTTTTTTATTACCCTCTTTATCAAGGGGGCAAGGAGGATTTTATATTTTATAATACCGCTTCTTTAGCCGCTTTGGCAACTTTAAATTTAACAACAGTTTTGGCTTTAATCTGAATCTGTTCGCCGGTTGCCGGATTTCTGCCCATTCTGGCGGCACGGTTGATTTTAACTAACTTACCTAATCCT
>JACQYU010000042.1 GCA_016208065.1 Candidatus Falkowiibacteriota bacterium
AAAGAAAAATTTAACGAGGAGTTTAAAAAAGAAGAGAAAATAAGCAAAGCTATTGGCAATGTGCTTGAGGCTAAATTAGAAAAATATCCCAAAGAAGTAAAGAAGAAAAAAGAGGGCGAAGGAGAGGAACCCGGAGAAGAGGGGGGCGCGAAAGAACCTACGCTTTATAAAGCTGATGGGACGCCCTATTAAGAAATAAAACAAAAAGAGTTAAATAATAATATTTATGCTGATTAGCGAAGCACAACTTAATGATAAGAAATTTTTCGAAGAGATTAAAATAAAATCCCAGGATTTTATAGATTATGATCAATTTCGAGAAGCTTATGATTTAGCAAAACTTTTAGAGCAATCCATTGATCAGGCTAAGGGCTTTAAAGATAGAAATTATGAATTATATCGATTATACAAAGAAATAATCATAAAAATGAAATGGGTCGGGCTGCCGATTATGTCTGAAAATATGGCGATTGATTATTTCCAGAATAATCTGACAAAGATTTTTAATATTTCTTGGTATAATCTTGAAAATTTATGGCGCAAGCTGACAACTATTTTATTGAGTATTATGGTTTTTGGCGAAAGAGATAAATTTAAAAAAAATTTAATTCAGGCCTTGCTTAATAATCAGGAAAAAATCACCGGTAAAAAAATAATAGTTAATAATCAGGAAAAACAGCCGACAGTCGCTAATTGGATGCAGGATTATATCAGCGTTTTAGGCACCGGTAAAATAAACAAACTGGCCAGAACGCAGTATTTAATTAATGGTAAAAACACTAAAGATTTAAACGAGCAAGAAAAAAATAGAATTAAGCTATTGTTTGATATATATGAAAAATTAAAACTTTCTTCATTAACCATCGAGGGGGTAGAAGAGGAAATACCGGTTGACGAAGATGAGATTAAAGGAATTATTATCGGGGGAGTTTTTGAGACTTTTAAAGAAGAAAAAGTTTTATACCATGAAGCGGCGAAGAAGGCGGAGCCGCGGATAAAAACCGAGGCGGAAAATAATTTAGCCGAATTAAGGCGGATGGCCGCCAACTATCCGCCCGGTTCTTTTGAGAGGAAGGCGATAGAAGAGGAAATAGATCGCGTAGCGCGCAATTCATAACACAAAGGCAAATAGTTTTATAAAATATTAAAATTTTTATGCATGAAATTGAGATAATTGACGATCAAATGGTAGAAAATAAAATTCTTATGATCCGCGGGCTGAAAGTGCTGGTTGACAGCGACTTGGCGAGGCTTTACGGAGTGGAAACCAGGACTCTAAATCAAGCGGTAAAAAGGAACGCAAAAAGATTCCCGCCGGATTTTATGTTTGCACTGACTAGGGAGGAGATAATGAACTTATCACAATTTGTGATAAGTTTAAAAAAGATTAAACATTCGCCAAATGTTAACGCTTTTACCGAGCAAGGCGTGGCTATGCTGTCGACGGTTTTAAATAGCGAAAGGGCGATTTTAGTTAATATTGCGATTATGCGGACTTTCGTGAATATCAGAAAATTTGTTTCTACCTACGAAGGGTTGGCCATGAAAATAGCCGAACTGGAGAAAAAGTATGATAAAAAAATCGATAAAATTTTTGAAATATTAAGACAACTGATTAAGCCAGAAAATAATAAAAAAGAGGAAATAGGGTTTAAGGGATGATATAAAGCAGCTTGCCGCTAATTACCCGCTTGGCTCGTTTGAGCGCAAGGCGATTGAGGAGGAGATAGGGAAGATGGAATCTGGATCCCCGCTTTCGCGGGGATGACGAATCTAAAAAAAGGGGTAAAATAGTATAGATAATTTTATACTTGTCAAGTATAAAATTATCTGATAATATTATAAGTGTAAGTTATAAAATTATCTATGTTATTTAATCGGGAAATATTTAATCACATAAAAAAAGTTATTGACAGGGACGAATTTATTATTTTGGTCGGCGCCAGGCAGACGGGTAAAACTTCACTTTTGCTTTTAATAAAAGAGTTTTATTAAAAAAAGGGCGTAGAGGCGAGTTATTTTAATTTGGAAAATCCCGAATATTTAAAAAGTTTCAATGTGCAGCCATTTAATATTTTTGATTTATTGCCTAAGCGGCCGGTAAAGCAAATTGTTTTAATTGACGAGATTCAATATTTGGCCGATCCCAGTAATTTTTTAAAACTGCTTTATGACGAGAGGCGGGAAAAGATAAAAATTATCGCCACCGGCTCATCTTCTTTTTATATTGATCGAAAATTCAAAGATAGTTTAGCGGGTAGAAAATTTATTTTTAATGTTTATCCTTTAAATTTTGGCGAATTTTTGAAGTTTAACGGCGAAGCTGAAATGGCCGAAGAAAAATCAGCCAAGAAATTATCTTCTTATTATAAAACTAAGCTGGAAAAATTATGGGAACAATATATCATTTACGGCGGTTATCCTAAAGTAGCCCTAGCCAAGAAAGAAGATTTAAAGAAAATTCTGATTGAAGATATTGGTTCATCGTATATTAAAAAGGATGCTTTAGAAGCCGGCATAAAAAATACGGATAAATATTACGCGCTGATTAAAATTTTAGCCGGTCAGACCGGGCAACTGATGAATTCCCAGAAGTTGGCCAATACTTTAAACCTCGCGCATAAAACCGTGGAGGAATATCTCTATATTATGGCGCGGTCGTATCAGCTGGCTTTTATCAGGCCATTTTATAAAAATTTAAGGAAAGAGTTGACTAAAATGCCCAAAGCCTATTTTTACGACTTAGGGTTAAGAAATTTTTTTCTTAACGATTTTAGAGCGCCGGATAAGCGGTCGGACAAAGGAGCCTATTTGGAAAATTTAGTTTTTACGGAATTTTTAAAGAGAGGAGATAATTTGGATTCAATAAAATATTGGCGGACCCAGGATAAGAAAGAGGTTGATTTCATAGTCGGCCGAGAAGCTTATGAAATAAAGTATAACACGAAGAGCAAGCCTTCTAATTATAAAATATTTATTAAGCAATATCCGGAAATTAAATTTTCTATGATTTCCCGAGAGGATATAATAAAAAAGTTTTATGGCTGGAAAACGGTTTAAATTTTACTGTTGAGCGCCCGCCCGGCTCGTTTGAGAGGAAGGCGATTGAGGAAGAGATAGATCGCGTAACGCGCAACTCATAACTCGTAACGTGAATGCGGATTGCAGAAGTATGGAACGGGCCTTTCGCAATGACAATTCATCTATTATGAAAAATAAATTTAATAATATAATAGTCTGCGGCGCTTTGGCGTATGACAGGATAATGGATTTTCCGGGAAAATTTTCCGAGCATATTTTAGCCGGCAAAACGCATATTTTAAATCCGTCTTTTACCGTTAACCGGGTGGAAGAGAGTTTTGGCGGCAATGGCGGAAATATCGCTTATAGCTTAGCTATGCTCGGCGAAAAGCCGAAACTAATCGCCGTGGCCGGGAAAGATTTTAGCCGATACGAAAAGTGGCTTAAGAAAAATAAGATTGATATTAGCGGGGTGAAAACCGTAAAAAGCGAACCAACGGCCGGCGCTTATATCTTAACCGATAAAGACAATAACCAGATTACGGCGTTCTATCCGGGGAGCAGGATACAAATCCCCCTGGCCCCCTTTATTAAAGGTGGTAAATACAATCCCCCTAACCCTGCCTCGCCGGCAGGCAGGCCCCTTT
>JACQYU010000043.1 GCA_016208065.1 Candidatus Falkowiibacteriota bacterium
TATTTTCGGCGGCCTGGGCGATGTCTTCGGTTCTTCCGGAGGCGGTTCGCGGCGCCGCCAGAGCCAAAGGCGCGGCAGCGATATCCAGGTGCTTTTAACCATTGATTTCAGTGAAGCGGTTTTTGGCGCGGAAAAAGAAATCAGCCTAAAGAAAACGGTTAAATGCCCTAAATGCCAGGGCGAAGGCAAGGAGCCGGGCACGGAAATTATAACCTGCAAAACTTGCGGCGGCAAAGGACAGGTTGTTAGAGTTCAGCGGACGATTTTAGGCAATATGCAGGTGCAGATGGCCTGCGAAGATTGCCGCGGCGAAGGCAAAATTTTTAAAGAAAAATGTTCAGCCTGCCGCGGCGCCGGTCTGGCCCAGCAAATAGTTAATTTAAAAGTTAAAATTCCGGCCGGCATTGATAATAATGAAACCATAAGATTATCCGGCCAGGGCGAAGCCGCGGCTAAAGGCGGCCAGGCCGGCGATTTATATTTAAAAATAAGAGTTAACTCGGACAGGCGTTTCCAGCGCGATGGCTTTAATATAAAATCCCGCTTGGAAATTAATTTTTCCCAAGCTGCCCTAGGCGATAAGATTGAAACCATTACGGTTGACGGACCGGTTGAATTAAAAATTCCCGAAGGCACGCAATCAGGCAGGGTTTTTATTTTACGCGATAAAGGCGTACCGCATTTAAACGGCCGCGGCCGGGGCAATCATTTGGTTGAAGTAGTCGTTAATACTCCGACCGGGCTATCAAGGGCGGGGATTTTTAAGATAGTATAGTATGCAGTTGAGATTATTTATGTAAAACATTAAAATCCCCCTAACCCCTTTTGCTAAAGGGGGCTTAAATTTTTTATGAAAACTTACCATATCATTACCATCGGCTGCCAAATGAATAAAAGCGACAGCGAAAGGCTGGCTAGTATTTTAGAAAAAAACGGCTATAGAAAAACCGATAATAAATATAAGGCTGATTTAATTACGGTTAATACTTGCGGCGTTAGGCAGATGGCCGAGGATAGAATTTACGGTTTAATTCCTGAAATCAAGAGAAAGAACAAAAAAGCAAAAATAATTTTAACCGGCTGCTTGGTAAACAGAAAAGATGTGAGGCGAAGGCTGGAAAAGTATGTGGATATATGGATGATGATAACGGAAATGACAAATGACAAATTTCCAATGACAAATCAATGCCAAATATCAAATGTCAAATATCAAAATGATTATTTAAAAATAGTCCCGAAATATGAATCAAAATTTTCCGCTTACGTGCCGATTGGCAACGGCTGTGATAATTTTTGCTCTTATTGCGTCGTGCCTTATGCCCGGGGCAGGGAAGTTTACCGATTAGCTAAAGATATAGTTGATGAGGCGAAAAATTTAGTTAATAGGGGATATAAAGAGATTATTTTAATCGCGCAAAACGTTAATAGCTATAAATCCGGCAAAATTGACTTTGCTGATTTATTAAAACAATTAGATAATATTAAGGGGGATTTTTGGCTTAGGTTTATAACCAGCCATCCTAAGGATATGTCGGATAAGCTCATAAAAACTATTGCCGGCTCTAAAAATATTTGCCGCCATATCCATTTGCCGGTTCAAGCCGGCGACGATAAGGTGCTAAACAAAATGAACAGACAGTATGCCAGAATTGATTATATAAAACTTGTTAAAAAAGTTAGACAAGATTTAAATGACCAATTCCCAATTTTCAATGACCAAAAAAATACTAAATTAAAAATACAAAATTTATGGAAACAGCCGGTAGCGATCACAACTGATATTATAGTAGGTTTCCCGGGCGAGACTAAGAAGCAGTTTGATAATTCGGCCAAATTAATGAAAGAAGTTAAATTTGATTTGGCCTATATTGTCCGCTATAGCCCCCGCCCGGGCACGGCGGCGTTTAAAATGGCCGATAACGTAACAAAATTAGAAAAAAAGCGCCGAGAAGAAAAGTTAATGGAAATATTAAGAAAGACAGCGCTTGATAATAATAAAAAATATATCGGCAAGATTGTTAAAGTTTTGGTGGAGGGGAAAGATAAGCGAGGTAAATTATTCGGCAGTACGGAAACGGCAAAAGTGGTAAAAATTTCCAATGCTCCTTGCAATGACAAACTGATAGGGGAGTTTGCTGATGTAAAAATAATTAAAGTTATGGATTTCGGCCTAGAATGGGAAATCGCATAACGCGCAAAGCAATTTTAATTTATGCCTAAATATAATAATAAAATCATAGCAATCCTCGGGCCGACCGCCAGCGGAAAAACCAGATTGGCGGTTGAGTTGGCGGAAAAATTCAACGGCGAAATCGTTAGCGCTGATTCAAGGCAGGTTTATCGCGGCATGGATATCGGCACGGGCAAGGATTTAGATGAATATACCGTGCCATATCATTTAATTGACGTAGCCAGCCCTAAAATCAGTTTTGATTTGGCAAAGTACCAGAAAATGGCGTTTAGGGCGATTGGCGATATTTTAAAGCGCGGCAAACTGCCGATTTTAGCCGGCGGTTCCGGGCTTTATCTTCAGGCCGTAGTGGATAATTATAAATTGTCAGAAGCGAAAAAAGATTTGGCCTTAAGAAAAAAATTGGAAAAATTAAGCGCGGTTGAATTGTTTTTAAAATTAAAAAGCCTGGCGCCTAAAATAGCGGCTAAGCTTAATCAAAGCGATAAAAATAATAAGCGGCGCTTAATAAGATATTTGGAAATTTTAAGCCAAGACGAAAATTTTAAAAATCGTAAAGGCAGAAGAAAATACGAGACTTTGCTTATCGGCGTTAAGTTTAATAAAAATATATTACAGCAGAGGATTTTTAAAAGATTATTGGAAAGGCTAAAAGAGCAGAACATGATAGGGGAGATAGAAAATTTGCGCAGTAATGGCCTAAGCTGGAAAAAACTTGAAAATTTCGGCTTGGAGTATCGGTTTATCGGCTGGTATCTGCAAGGCAAACTGCCGTATGACGAAATGGTAAAAAAATTAAATATTGCCATTTACCAATTTGCCAAACGCCAGCTTACCTGGTTTAAGCGCTGGGAAAAGCAAGGCGCGAAAATAAATTGGGTTAAAGATAATAAGAAAGCTGAAAAATTGGTTAAAGAATTTTTAAAATAAAAAGAGGGTTGCGTTGAGGCAACCCTTGGTTATTGGGAAGAAATCCATTAGGTTTGGGCTTGAATCGTTTTTAGCGTTTTCACGATCGGCTTGCGCAATTCCTTGAATGGCCTTTCTTTCCTTGTGTTTAGTAGCGATTGCACTGTTTCGTTTAGTTCTCTGATACATTTGCCATCAAAATGGCAAGGTTCGCCACTTGGAACTTGTGCCCGCAACTCGGGACAGTCGCATTCCGCAAGTTGGCCGGAGTAGCCTAAATTCTCCATCACAGGGCAGGGTTGTTGCGCCAGTATTTTTCTCCTAATGCTTTCACCGCATCCACCGGCTTCTTTTTCAATGCAGGCGCCTTCTGCGCCAAAGGCACATCCTTTATCAAGAAAATAGCAAGGCCTTTCAATCATTTTTTTCCTCCTTACTTGAAAGATCGTTGTTTTATTATTTGTTTTTAAAATTACGCCCTAAAAAAATTCCCCGTTCTATTGAACGGGGAATTTTTTTAAAAAATAATTTTCTCACTTGGGCCTTTGCCCAAGGTTTTAAATGAGTATTCCTTTTTTAGATAATTATTTTTTTGCATTATTATTATTTTAGCATA
>JACQYU010000022.1 GCA_016208065.1 Candidatus Falkowiibacteriota bacterium
CGCGCCGCGCTCATTCTTAGCTGGTTCTATGTTAAGAAAAATCAACTCATCAGCTCCTTGCGACTCATAAATTTTGGCGTTGGTTATCGGATGGCCGACGTCGCGGTGGTTTTTAAAATTTACTCCCTTAACGCAGCGGCCGCCTTTTAATAAAAGGCAAGGGATGATTCGTTTTTTCAGCATTTAATCGGTTATTTTAAATTTATAAAATTTTTTAAAATTTCCAGCCCGAATTTTTGGCTTTTTTCCGGATGAAATTGGGTGCCGAAAATATTATCTTTTTGGATTACGGCCGTAAAATCATCGCCGTAGCAACAGACCGCTTTAACCGTATTTTTTAAGCGGCAGATTAAATGGTAGCTATGCACAAAATAAAAATCCGTGCCTGATTTTATGCCCTTAAGCAAAGAACATTTTTTATCAATAATTCTAACATTATTCCAGCCCACATGCGGAATTTTTAAATTTTTGTTTTTTAAATTAAACTCTTTAACCGAAGCGTCAAGCCAGCCTAAGCCTTTATGCAAACCGAACTCGGCGCTGTCTTTCGCCATCAACTGCATGCCTAAGCAAATTCCCAAAATAAGCTTTTTATTCTTAATTACTTCTTGATTTAAAAAATTAATCAAGCCCAATTTTTTTAGATTTTTCATGCCGTCGGCAAAAGCGCCGACGCCGGAAAGAATTAATCGATCCGCTTTTTTAATATCCTCTTTTTTGTTGGAAATTAAAACTTTAACGCCCAAACTTTCTAAAGCCTTGGCGATTGAACGGACATTACCCATATTATAATCAACGATAACTATCATTTTGTTTTGTCCCAAAGATCTTGATCCCATAATTTTTTCCCTTTTTTAGTCGTGCGTCCGTCATGCCGATTAGGCGCGACCTGATGCGTTAAAGCGATTTTCATAAATTCGGCTTCGCTGATTCCCAGATATTTAAGAAAAACATCCAAACTGGCCGGCCGCAAACCGTCATATTTTTTTATTAATTTCATGGCCTGGCCCCTGGACATGCGGCCATTTCTTATATCAATGCTGGCCAGATGAGCCGTCCGGCCGACTCCCCTTTTTATAAACTTTAAATAATCCCTGACTCCGTTAAACATGCACTCGATTTTTTCATAGCCATAGCCCGGCGGCACGCCTTCAACCTCGTCTTCTTCCCAGCCCAATTCTTTTTTTATAATCTCTTTCTGTTTTTTCACGTCCCAAGGCAAATAGGTTCCTAAAGTTATGCTGCGGCACTTTATGGCCGCGAGTTCTTTTAAGCTCGGGTATCTAAACGGCTCCAAATCGCGCATAGTCAGGCCCTTAACCATGCCAACCATGTCTTCGGCGTTTATGCCAAGATTAACCACTCGGTTGAATAATTTTTCATCCACTTCAACATATTCTTCTTTATAAGAATAAAGGCCGGTATATTCGCCGCCGCGCTCGCCCCAAATCAACAAAGGAATCTTAAATTTTACCGCTATTTGCATCGGGTATGAATAAATGCCGGTATGGCAATGCCAACAAAAATCGCCTTTTCTCTTTAAACTCTCAAGCATTAATTTCTTGACTACGTGCCAATCCGGCCGAAAAGTCAGCAAATCTACGCCTAACTTTTTTACGATTCTCGTTCGATTGGCTAAAGTTTTCGGGCGGTAAAAGCCGTGGTCAAAACTTACCAAAAGCGGCTTTAGGCCGAAATACTTAACAACCGCCAAAACGGTGAAAGAGGTGTCTTTTCCGCCGCTAAAAGGCACTATGCAATCGTATTGCCCGCGATTTTTATACTGTTTGATCAGCTCCTCGAATTCTTTTCTTTTTTTCCGCCAATCTATTTTTTCATTTTTTATCTCAATGTTTCGGCAAACATTGCAGACTCCCTGTTTATCATAATTTATCGCTTCCCAGGTTTCCGGCATGACGCATTTTGAGCATCTTTTTAAGCTGCTAATTTTTTTCATATTAAGCTTATATAATTATTTTTTTATAGACATAATAATTTTATCATAAAAAACGCCGTTATGGTTAATCGCCCTTTTTTCTATTTTTTTAATTTTAAATTTTAATTTTTTATAAAGCTTAACCGCCTTTTTGTTTTGCGAAATTACTCCGAGCTCAAGGCTAGTTAAGCCTAATTTTTTAAAAGCGTGCGCAATAATTAATTTTGTCGCCTCCTCGCCGATGCCCTTGCCCCAATAATTTTTATCTCCGATTAAAATTCCGTAAACCGCTTTTTTTTCGCGCCGATCAATCGGCTCTAATTTTATATTGCCGATATGCGAATCATTTTTTTTATCAAAAATTCCTACTAGCAGGCAATCAATCTTGCTTGATTTTTCTTTAAGATATTTTTTTAACTCGGCTAAAGTACATTTTCTAGTTTCTAAATACTTATTTACTTCTTTATCGTTAAGCCAGGCGCAATAATCATTAGACGCGTCGGCCGGAGTCAATTTTCTTAAATATACCCTTTCTCCCATTATTAATCCGCGGCTTTCTTTATTTTCAAATAATTTATTTTTATAAATTTTAAAATATTTTTTAATTAAACCGCTGATAAATTTAACCTGTTTTTCGGTTAAGCCGGCGTAGCAAGGCAGGGTCAGGCATGATGCTTGATAAATTTCTTCGTTCTCCAGCTTAACGGCTTTATAGCCGTTTTTTCTATAATAAGGCTGCGCGTAAACCGCCGGATAATGAAAATTAACGGCCACGCCTTTATTTTTTAAATACTCGGCCAACCTATCGCGCTCTTTTAAATTAACCGTCCTAATAACATAAATATGCCAAGCGGAATAATTATCTTTTATTTCTTCCGGCAAAATTATTTCCTTAACATCTCTTAATTCTCGCTTATACCACTCGACGACTTGCCGCCTTTTTTTAATAAAACTATCCAATCTTTTTAGCTGGCTTACGCCTAAAGCCGCCTGAATATCAGCCAATCTGTAATTATGGCCTAGCGCTATCATCACATTTTTATTATATTTATCTTTATACATGCCATGGTTGCGCAATAATTTTAATTTTTCACAATATTTTTTACTATTGGTTAAAACCGCTCCGCCTTCGCCGGTAGTAATGCTTTTTACCGGATGGAAGCTAAATACTGTCATATCGGATAATGAACCGATTTTTTTATTCTTATATTTCGCGCCTAAAGCGTGGCAGGCGTCTTCAACCACTGTTAATTTATATTTTTTGGCGATTTTTTTTATTTGATCTAAGGCGCAGGGCTGGCCGGAAAAATCAACCGGCGCAATCACCCTGGTTTTTCCGGAAATTAATTTTTCAATTTTTGCTTCATCAATATTATAAGTATCCAAACGGATATCGCAAAAAACCGGTTTGGCGCCTGCGGTTAAAAGCATATTGCTTGTTGCCGCGAAAGTGTTCGGAGCCGTAATAACTTCATCGCCCGCCTTTAGGCCGGCCGCTAAATAAGCTAAGTGCAAAGCCGCGGTGCCGTTATTTACGGCTACGGCGTATTTAACGCCGCAATATTCGGCCAGAGCTTTTTCAAACTCGAAGACCTTCGGCCCCTGGGTCAGCCAATCGGATCGCAAAACTTTAATCACTTCTTTAATATCGGTTTGATCAATATTTTGATGCCCGTAAGGAATCATATTTTATAATTTTAATAAATCCAAAAAGTCGCCATTGGTCAGCCAAACCTGATTAGCGTCGCTCGAAAAAATAAAATCCGGTTCTGTTTTTTTGCCTGACTCAAAATATTTATCAAATCTGCCTTTGGCAAAAATATCGTAATGTTCCGGAATCACCACAAAATAATTTTCCAGTTCTGCCGCGTGTCTGGCTTCTTCTTTGGTTAATAAAATTTCATGCAATTTTTCGCCCGGCCTTATGCCGATTATTTCTTTTTCCGTCTCCGGCGCCAAACAATCAAACAAATCAGCCAATTTCATGCTTGGTATTTTCGGAACGAATATTTCCCCGCCCAGCATATTTTCCAACGCGAAATTAACCAAAGCGAAAGATTGGTTAAGGGTTATCCAAAACCGCGTCATCTCCAAATCGGTAATTTGAACTTTAGCGCTTTTATTGTTTATTAAGGTTTCAATAATGCTGCCGCGACTACCGACGACATTGCCATATCTAACCACGCTGAATTTAGTCTGATCGGGAGAATATGAGTTGCCGCTGATAAACAATTTTTCCGCGCATAGCTTAGTGGAGCCGTATAAATTAATCGGCTGAACGGCCTTGTCCGTTGAAATCAATAAAACTTTTTCCACTTTTTGGTCGATCGCGGCTTCAATAACGTTTTGGCTGCCTAAAATATTGGTTTTAACCGCCTCAAAAGGATTATATTCTAAAATCGGCACCTGCTTTAAAGCGGCCGCGTGCACTACGATATCAACTCCGTTAAAGGCTCTTTCCAGCCTCGGTAAATCGCGCACATCGCCGATAAAAAATCGCAGCCTTTCATCTTTAAATTCTTTTTCCATCTTAAATTGCTTTAATTCATCTCGGCTGAAAACTATTATTTTCTTCGGACTGCAATTATCCAATAAATATTTAACAAAACTCTTGCCGAAGGAGCCGGTCCCTCCGGTAATTAAGATTGTTTTATTGTCAATGAAATTTGTATTCATAATATTAAATAAAATTATTAATTATAGTGATTTAAAGTTTCAAACATTTTTTTATCGTCTTTAGCTATTAATTTTTTTATCTGATAAATCGGCAAATATTTTTTGCCTTCGGTAGTATAATTTTCAACTTTACATTTTTTCGCATTCATGTCCGCCATATATTTTTCCAGTTTGATTTTTTTATTTAAGCCGTAATTTATCAGCGGCACAATAATAAACATTTCTTTATTTTCCAAAGCGAATAAGGCTTCGTCTTCGGTCAGTAACTTTTCATGCAGGCGCTCGCCCAGCTTAAGGCCGGTAAGGTTAATTTTTATTTGCCGCGGATCATAACCGAATTTCGGCGCGTATAATTCAATCATAGCTTTGGCCAAATCGTAAATTTTCAGCATAGCCATGTCTTTTAAAATAAATATCTCCCTGTCTTGCATTAAGCCCGAGGCCTTAAAAATCAAATCCACCGCTTCGTCAATAGACATAAAAAATCGACAGACTCTTTTATCGGTAACGGTTACCGGCCCGCCGGCCATAATCTGCTTGTAAAATAAAGATATGACCGAAACGCGGGAATTTAAAACATTACCGAATCTGACAAAACAAAATTTAGTCGGATGAATGCCGCTGTAATGGGCGAGCATCATTTTTTCGGCTAACAGCTTAGTGCAGCCCATAACGCTTACCGGATCAGTCGCTTTATCTGTTGAGATCCCAATAACTTTTTCCACGTTATGCGCCATGGCGCAATCAATAATATTCTGCATGCCGCGGACATTTGTTTCTACCGCTTCAAAGGGATCATTTTCACAGGCTAAAATATGCTTCATAGCCGCGGCATGGAAAACAATATCTATATTTTCCATGGCTTTATAAACCCGATCTTTATTTCTGATGTCGCCGATTAAAAATCTTACTTTGGGATTGTAATTTAATTCTTGAGCTAAATTATATTGCTTGGTTTCGTCCCTTGATAAAACTTTAATTTGCTTGGGATCTAGCTCGAGAAGTTTTTTTACAATAATTGAACCGATGGAACCGGTGCCGCCGGTTACTAAAATGTATTTTCCTTTGAATAAATTGGTGGCCATATTTTTAAAATTAAGAATGTTAGAATAATGCCTATCGGGACTAATAGCCATAAATTAATCGTTAATTCCCAAGCGGTCGCTACGGTTAGCGGCACGGCCGGCATGGAAGCTCTTTGGCGGTTAAAGCCGGTTTTGCTTTTC
>JACQYU010000023.1 GCA_016208065.1 Candidatus Falkowiibacteriota bacterium
TATTTAATCGGCTATATAAGCCGCGCCGGCGTGGTGGAAAAATTCGGCCATTATTTCGGCTTGACTAATTTAAGAATTTTAAAGTTGGAAAAATTTTTGCTTGAACATACCTGGAAAGCGCTATTTGTAATTAAGTATTCCCCGATTATACCTATGCCAGGATTTGTCATTACCGGCGCGGCCAAACTTAAATTTAAAAAGTTTTTTTATATTTTGCTCGCCTTAAGCCTGCCCAAGGCGGTTTTTTTTACGGTAATAGGTTATTTTTTCGGCAAAGCTTATGATAAGCTGGCCAGCTATTTTTATTACGGCCAATATTTTATTGTTATTGTAATAGTTTTATTCGCCGCAATTAATTATTTATTCGCCAAAATTTCAAAAAAGACTTCCCGGCAAGAGATTAATTAAAATTGCCATATGAAAATCGCCATATTTTCCGATAATTTTTACCCGGAGCTGAGCGGTATAGCCGACTCCATAATTTTATTGGCTTGCGAACTGGCTAAATTAAATCATGAGATAAATTTTTACGTTCCTAGATATTGCCCCGGAAATTTTCAAGCGGTAAATTTAGCCAATCAAGAGCTTAAGCTTGGCAAAAATATTAAAATTAAACGTTTATTTTCTTTGCCTACGCCGTTCGTCGGCGTCCCGGCACTAACCATACTGCTATCTCGGAATTTATAAAATTCATGCCGCTAAAGCTTGATTTTTTAAAAAAGGCTAGCCTTAATTACGCGGTTTGGTATTATAACCGCTGCGATTTTGTAACCGCGCCGTCGCAGTCCGTCTTTAAGGAGATGTCGGCTTACGGTTTTAATAAGCCGAATAAAGTGATTTCCAATCCGATTGATATCGGCACTTTTTGTCTGGCCGGCGGCAAATCAGAGCGTAAGAAAAAATTAAATTTGTCCAATAATACTGTCGTTTACGCCGGCCGTTTGTCTTCGGAAAAAAATATTGAGGCGCTTATAAGGGCCGTGGCTTTGGCAAAGAAAAAGGTTAGCGATATTAATTTAGCTATCGCCGGATCAGGCCGGCTTGAAGTTGAGCTTAAGGGGCTGGCAAAAGAATTGGGCTTGAAAAATGAAGTTAAATTTTTTGGCGCTTTAAGCAAGGCTGATTTGGCAAAATTATATCAAGCTTCGGAAATTTTTTCCATCGCTTCAACTTCGGAAACCCAGAGTTTGACTTTAATGCAGGCCTTAGCCTGCGGCCTGCCGGCCGTAGTAGTTGACTCGCGGGCGTTGCCGGAGTATGTTAATGAAAAAAATGGTTTTGTGGTAAGAACTGGCGACGAAAAAGCTATGGCAGAAAAATTCGTTTTGCTCTTAGAAAACAATAAACTGCGAGAAGAATTAAGCCGAGGCGCGGCCGAGTCTATTAAGCGGTTTTTAGCTGAAAATATCGCTAAAGAGTGGGAAAAAATATATAGTCAGGTGATAAGAGGCTATAAAAAATCAGCTTGAAAATTATTGAATTAATAGTATAATGTATAGAGATAAAGAATGCATGTATTTTTAGTATTTTATCTAATATTAAATAAAAAAGATATGGGAGAAATGTTTTTAAATACGCCTGAAAAGGTTAAATTGCCGGAAAATATAGAAAATAAAGAAAAGGACGAAACTAAGACTGAAAGAGAGGGTAAATTGGATATTAATGTTTTTGTCACCGATCATAGTCCCGACAACCTTGATACGGGCAGTAAAGAAAATTTAAAGAAATTATATGGAGATGTAGCTCGCGACGGCATAGATCAAGTTAGATATGATTTTCATTGGGGAAAATTGGAAAAAAAATCTGGCGAATTTGATCAAGAACTTTTAGGAAGATATCAAGACGCTAAAAGCGCCCAAGAAGCGGCCGGCTTAAAAGAGCCGATTATTATTTTATCCAATCCGCCCGAGTGGGCGATAAAACTTTATAAAGAAGGCAAAAAAGAAGAATTTTATGATGAATTCAGAAAATACGCCGAAGAAGTAAAAAACGGATTGGAGCAAGCCGGCGGAAAAAAAGTAACTACGATCCAAATTTTAAATGAATTGAATAATAAAGTTTATACGCCGGTGGCAGTGGAAGATATGCCGGAGTTGTGCTGGATTACCAGGGAAGTTTTTAAAGAATATAATCCTGATTTAAAATTAAGCGCTACTTTAGTCGCCGGCAACTTGGCGAAATTGGCCGGTGAAGACATTAAAGAATTTTTACCGAAGTTTAAAGAAATCAAAGATGATTTTGATAAAATTGTGATTGACTATTATCCTGGCACTTGGCATTATCCTATGGGAGACATTAAAAAGAAGCTTGCTTTAAGCTGGCCGCCGACCAAAGAGATATTTAAACAGCTGGTTAAGCAATTCGATTTGTTAAAAGAAGTTTTTGAGGAAGTGGCGAGCTGGGGCAAGGATTATGAAATGGGCGAAACCGGCATGCCGACTAAATTTCCTTGGGGTGGAGAAAAAGCGCAACGTTATTTTTATGATATTTTTTTCCGGCAGTTTAAACATATGATGCTTGATTTTAAAGAGCGGAAAATGAAATTGCCGTCAGCCGTCGGTTTATATGAAGCTATTGACGAGCCACCCAAGAATTTTAAGGGAAAAATTTTAGACAAGCTAACGCCATTTCCAGAATCAAGATTCGGCATGCGCGAGGGCGATGGAGAAAGAAAAATGATTTTGCGCGGAGTGCGCGGTAAAAATAGCGGGCCGTCGCAACTTAGTGAGTTAATCAGTTATTTGCGTGCGCCGATGGCGAATGGCGAAGATAAAAACATTTAAAATAGTTTAATATATATATAACCTTATGAAATTAAGCATAGTTATTCCGGCCTATAACGAAGAAGCTCGGATTGGCGGCTGTTTAAATTCAATTTTGGCGGAAATGAACGGTAAAAATTATGATATGGAAATTATCGCGGTTAATAACGCCTCAACCGATAAAACCGGAGAAATTATCGCCTCATTTTCTCAAGTTAAATTGGTTAATGAACCTAGCAAAGGCTTAGTAAAAGCGCGCCGCGCCGGCTATTTGGCGTCAACCGGAGAATTGGTTGCCAATATTGACGCCGATACAAGAATGACTCCGGGCTGGCTTGACCAAGTTTTTAAAGAATTTTCCAAGAATAAAAAGCTCGTGGCTTTAAGCGGGCCGTTCATTTATTACGATTTATCAAAAAACGCCAGGGCGGCGGTAAAAACGTTTTATTATTTGGGTTTTTTTTCTTATCTCATAAACCGCTATGTTCTCGGCGTCGGCTCAATGCTGCAGGGCGGTAATTTTGTGGTTAAACGGGAAGCGCTTGAAGCCATCGGCGGCTTTAATTCTGATTTTGATTTTTGGGGAGATTATTTTTCCACCATTTTTTTTAAAAAACCTTATGAAACCGTAAAAAGAGATTTTAAAGTTAAATATGCGAATACCATGGCGAAAATTAAAGAGTAAATAATTTATATTGTTTATAAGAACAGTTGTAGCTTCGCTGATAACAGCAAATTTTCTACTGCGGAACTCGCTCGCTAACGTTCGCTCAAACAGTCCTCGCACGAAAATTTGCCATTATCAGCGAAGCTAGATAGAATAAAGCACAAAATATGAAAATACTAGTTACCGGCGGAGCCGGATTTATCGGTTCCAATTTTATCCACTATTGGCTTAAAAAATATCCTGAAGACGATATTGCTAATCTGGATGCCTTAACTTACGCGGGAAATCCGGAGAATTTAAAAGAGCATGAAAATAATTCGCGCTATACTTTTATTAAAGGAGATGTTTGCGATAAAGAGTTGGTGAATGAGTTAGTTAAGGGTGTTGACGCGATCGTCCACTTTGCGGCCGAATCGCATGTGGACCGTTCTATTCTAGGACCGGAAGTTTTCGTCCGCACTAATGTGCTTGGCACGCACAATCTGCTTGAAGCCGCCCGCCAAAACGGCAATATCCGCTTCCATCACGTTTCCACGGATGAAGTTTTCGGCTCTCTTGGCCCGAAAGACCCGGCTTTTAGCGAAACTACTCCGTATAACCCTAGAAGCTCATACAGCGCTTCTAAGGCCGCTTCCGATCATCTAGTGCGCGCCTATTATCATACTCATGGTTTGCCTGTGACAATTTCCAACTGCTCCAATAATTACGGCCCGTTTATGTTTCCGGAAAAAATGATCCCATTATTCGTTACCAATCTTATAGAAGGAAAGAAGGTGCCTCTTTACGGCGACGGCATGAATATCCGCGATTGGCTGTATGTCGAGGATCATTGCCGGGCGATTGACGCAATTATTAATAAAGGTAAAATCGGCGAGACGTATTGCATCGGCGGCGATTCGGAAAAAACCAACAAAGAATTGACTCAAACCATCCTTAACTTAATGGAAAAAGGGGAAGAGATGATAGAATTCGTAAAAGATCGTCCCGGCCATGACCTGCGTTATGCCATGGATTATTCAAAAATTAAAAACGAACTAGGCTGGGAGCCGGCCGTAAGCTTTGATCAAGGCTTGAAAAAAACCATTGATTGGTATAAGAATAATCAGGCTTGGTGGACGAATGTTAAAAGCGGGGAGTATTTGGAATATTATAAAAAGAACTTAAAAAATTCAATATTACGGAAATCGCTTTTTTCCCGACAGCCATAAATCAAAAAATAAGAAAAAAATTATATAAACTGTTTGAAAAAAGTCCGGTTAAAAGCATCCCGCATGTCCATTTGCGCGATGATATGGAAAGGTGGGAGCTTGAATATTTGGAAAAAAAATTTAAAACCAAAGTTTTTAACATTCATTCTAAAAACGAAGAACATTGCTTCCCCGGTTTCGCGGAAAATTTCAGCGGATTTCTCCATAAAACTTATATTGAAAACATGAATGATAATGTTCCGGAAGAAGAGGAGCTTTCTCGATTCGGCGGCCTTTGCATAGACTTCAGCCATTGGCAAGACGGCATTTTATTGGGCAATCAAGATTTTAATAAAAAAATGAAAGAAGCGGCCAAGAATTTTCCTGTCGGCTGCAGCCATATTTCCGGCGTAGGGCGGGAAATGATAGAAACCAGAGATGTGGTTTTTCCGGAAATAGTTTATAGGGGGCACGCCAAGCATTTTTTTGATAATTTGAAAGAGCTGGATTATATTGAAAATTTTCTTGAATTTTTGCCCGATTTAATCAGCTTAGAGCTGGAAAACTCTTTCGCGGAGCAATTAAAAGCCAAGGCGTATTTGGAAAAAATAATTTTTCATAAATAAGTAAAAAAATGAAGAAGATGCCGTATCGCATCCAAAGAGCTTTAAAAATATTTAAAATTCTCGGCGAAAAGCCGGGCAATGTTAAAAAAGGCGAGTGGCGGATGGTTGTTAATCCCGCGGAAATATTAAGGCTGGAAAAACAATTAAAGCGTAAAAATAAAAATTACGCAAAAAGTGAATTTATTTCCGGCCTGATTGAAGAAAATCGGTTTTATATTTTTCTTAAAATGTTTTTTGAAAGGCCGGTTGGCAATACCGGAAAAACCGATTTTGTTTTATACAGCCGCGTTTTATGGGCCGGTCAGCTTAACGGTAATTCCGGCGTAGCTGTTTTAGCCGCAACCGAAGATAATAAAATCGCCTTAAGCCGAACTTGGCGGCCGTCGGTTATGAATTGGGTTTTAGAAACTCCGGGAACGATTAAAAAAGCCGGAGAAAAAATAAAAGACGCGCTTTGGCGCTGCGTAAAAGACGAGATCGGCCTAAAAATAAAATCATATGAACTGCTAAGTAAATTTTATGTTCCGGAGCGCGGCATAATGGGCGGCGTTGTGCCGGTTTATTTTGTCAGGCTGAAAAGCGGTATCCCGAGTCCGACCGATCCGGCTATCAGGGAAAATATTTTTTTCTCTAAAAATGAGCTGGAAAAAATCATTAAAAAAGGCGAGTTTATTTATAAAGGCGTAAAACATTTTTCATGCGAAGGCTATCTTATTTCGGCTTTATATCTCGCGGAGAAAAAAGGGTTAATATAAAATTATGCTGAAAGAACAAGAGTTTTACACTAAAAATCCCGCGGAAAAATGGAAATTGCCGGAAGAGCGCTCTTCCGTTGAGATTGTAGGCGATTTAAACGAAGCGTTGAAAAGTAAAAATTTTAATCAAATTCAAGAAATGTTAAAAGATCCGCAAATAACGAGGGAAGTCCTTTTGGACCGGAGAGAAGAGAGTAATAACTTAGCGGTGCTGCGAGAGTGTTTTGATTCAATGCTCAAGGAAAGATTTCGCGAGCGTTTTTTTAAGATTTTAACCATAATTTCCGAAAACGAAGAAAGGTTAAAAGATAAAACCGTTTTCATAATAGCTTTGCATAATTTAGCCACATGGGAATCTTCCACTAATAAAAATTCAGAAAATGCTCTGGAAGTTAACAAAGGGATTCTTAATCGAGCAATAGACGCTCAAGATAAAATATTAGAGACTAAAATTCGGTATGGTATAGCGCATAACAAAATATTGAAGCCAAAAGACAAGGTCAATGACTTTGAAGGATTTATAAAATCTTTTAACGAGTTTGGCAATAAATATGACGCTATCCAGGCTATGAATGAGGCATCTAAATCCTATTTGTCGTTGGCGCAAGGCCAGTGGGGAAATTCTCGTGAGCTTAAATTTGAAAATTTGGCTAAGGCTAAAAAAATGGCGGAAGAAGCCTTGGAAAAAGCCGAAAAACTGAATTATTCCAATGCCATGTATAAAGCTAATTTAGTGTTGGCAGATATCTACTCCGAAATGAAAGACAAAGTTAGGTCAGGTAAATATCAAAAAGAGGCTGAAAGGTTAAAAAAAATGATCGGATATAAGTATTGACAGTAAATAATTCTTATGATATATTAATAAATCCAATTTTCGGGATTTTTGTTCGTTAAATTTGCAGTTAGCCTGTTTTTAAGAATAGGCTTAAAAAATATCTGCCAGAGGCGGAGAAAAGCAGCTGCAAAACTCAAATTACCGTAAATAGGCGGTAATAGGAGGAAAGATTATGGGATGGAAAGATTTTTATCAGGAGCAGGTAGAAAAATCCACTATGCAGGTTCGCGAAGTGCCAGTAACAAACATACGGATTTGGGGAATCCAACCGCATGGAAATTTGGCTCGACCGGACGGAATGTTCTTTATCATCGCTGGCCTCACCATTTTTATGGGTGATCCGGAACAGCGCGAAGTGCCAAATTGGGATCAGCCAATCATAAAAGAAATTGGTCGCGGTTGCGTCGGTCTTATTAAGGCCAAAGGGGAAGATAAGTTTCTTGTTCAATTCAAAGCCGAACCTGGTAATATAACGCCTGGTAAAGTTCTCCCCAACTCCCCGCTGTCCGCTTCCGAGAGTAATCTCAAAGCGGCTCACGGCGGCAAGCGGCCTCCGTTCGCGGAATATGCCGAAAACCCTGAGATTCAGTGGTATGCCATACCGCAGGACGGCGGAAAATATCTTGGCAAGGTCAATAAATATTCGATCATTGAAGTTGACCCCGCCAAAATCGCCGTGCCAGGCAATTGCCTTTGGGTAACTAAGCAGGATTGCCGGGAGATGCTCGGAGCAGGTCTTATTCCTGAACATTTACTTCAGGTTTTTGGCATAATGTATTTGATGTTTTAATTTTTACCCCCGAAGCCAGAAATTGCTTCGGGGTGTTTTTTATCCTTAATTGGCATTTATTAATTGACATTTTTGTTTTAATATGTTTAGATAATATATTGGACTTTTACATATACATAAATTTTAATGTTAGTAAAAATAAAAAAGGAGAAACCAAACAATGGACGAGAAAAAAGGCGGTATTCAGCTGTTGGAAGACGAGCATTATAATCAACTTAACCCGTGGGGCAAGCCGGTTGTTAGCTGGAAAACCAATTCGCAAGGGCTTGGCGGATTGTATAACCCGCGCGGTTATGCCATGCTCCGGGTCGTACTTACTAAACTTATGGACGGAATTATGCGTCCAATCTATCTATGACCAGCCGGTTATTGTTGAAAATGCCGGGGTTTATATTATCGCCCAGCTAGGCGATAGGGTTGGTTTAATGCAGAATTTCCGCATGGTCGGAGAGCGGTTGCTTCCAAAAGCCGGAGTTGATTATATTAAACGGCTCAATAAGGAAAAATTGTGGAGGGAGCTGTTATCTAGGCTTGGCCGGTGGTGCTGGGAAGCGCCGGGCGGACTCGTGCAATTCAAAGAAGGTGACAATGATGATCTTGAGCCGCAAATTTTGCGCGCGGCTGGACGCGAAGCTCTTGAAGAAGCCGGTTTTACAATAGAAGACGCGCACATCGTTGGGCGAATAAATACGAATCCGGTTTTCTTCCTTCATTCCCAATACGTGGTGCACGCGAAGGTTGCTCTAAAAGGCAATGCTTGTCCTGACGATCTTGAAATTATCGGAGATAGGCGGTTTTTTACCATGCAACAGCTTCGCGAACTTAACCGGATTGGAGAGTTTGACAGCGCCCCGACAATGGCGGCTTTGGCGCTCTGCGGATTTTCCTTATAAAATTAAGTTATATCAGCTCCTGGCAATATTATTTTTGCCCGGAGCTATTTTTTTACATTTTTCTTTGTTAATTTTAGCCGTTTTGATGTTTTTAATTTATTGACAAAACCCCATAAAATTTATATTATAATATTAGCGTAAATTAAGATAAAAGATATATTATGAAAACATTAATTTTAGGCGCTAAAGGAAATTTAGGCCAACAATTGGCTGAAGTTTTCGCGCTTGATAACGAGGTTATTGCCTGGGACAGGGGAGAGATTGATATTACCGACCGAGAATTGATATTAAAAAAAATAGCTGATATTAAGCCGGAATTGGTGATTAACGCCGCGGCTTATAACGCGGTTGATAAGTGCGAATCAGACGACGCCGAATATGAATTGGCTAAAAAAGTCAATATTGACGGGCCGAAATTTTTAGCAGAAGCTTGCTTAAAAATCGGCGCCACGCTTATTCATTATTCAACCGATTATGTTTTTGACGGCGAAAAAGAATCGGGCTACGAGGAAACCGACGAACCTAAGCCGATTAACCGCTACGGCAAGAGTAAATTCCATGGCGAGAAAAAGATTTTGGAATTAAGCGGCCAAGGGCTAAAATGGTATTTAATCAGGACTTCAAAATTATTCGGGCCTAAAGGCGAAAGCGAAATGGCCAAACCGAGTTTTTTTGACTTAATGCTTAAATTAAGCGGAGAAAAAGACGAGCTTAATCTTGTTGACGGCGAAAAAAGCTGTTTTACTTATACTCCGGATTTGGCGCGAGCGACTAAAAAATTAGTGGAAAGCAATAAAGGCTATGGCATTTATCATTTAACTAATAGCGGACCTTGCACTTGGTACGAGGGAGCCGTTGAATTATTCAAACTAAAAAATATTAGCATTAAAATCAATCCCGTTGACAGCGATTATTTAAAGCGTCCGGCTAAGCGGCCGTCGAGTTCGGTTCTGTTAAACACGAAATTTGAACCATTGAGAAATTGGCGCGAGGCTCTAGCCGAGTATTTAAAAATATAAAACATAAACAATATGGCCAAAAAAATCAAAGGAGTGATTTTAGCCGGCGGCAGCGGCACCCGCCTTTATCCAAACACAAAAGTAACTAATAAGCATCTTCTGCCGGTCTATAACCAGCCGATGATTTATTATCCGATTCAGACTTTATTAAAAGCCGGCATAACCGATATTTTAATTTTGCCCGGGAAAGACAATGCCGGCGATTTTGCCAGGCTGCTTGGCTCGGGCAAAGAATTTAATGCCAATTTCAGCTTTAAGGTCCAGGATCATGCCGGCGGCTTGGCTTATGCCGTAGGTTTGGCCGAGGATTTTGTCGGCGATGATAACTTCGTGGTTATTTTCGGCGATAATATTTTAGAAGACAATATTATAAAAGACGTGCAGGATTTTGAAGATGGCGCCGAAATATTTTTGAAGCAAGTTAGCGACCCGGAAAGGTTCGGTGTGGCCGAGCTGGATGGCAATAAAGTAGTCCATATTGAAGAAAAACCGGCTAAGCCGAAATCAAACTGGGCCGCGGTCGGAGTTTATATTTACGACAGCAAGGCTTTTGAATATATTAAAGATATAAAGCCGTCAAGCCGGGGAGAGCTGGAAATAACAGACTTGAATAATGTTTATATCAAGCAGAAAAAAATGAAAGCCGGTTTTATTAAAGGCTTTTGGTTTGACGCCGGCACCCATGAAAGCCTGGTTGAAGCCGCTTATAAGCTTAAGGAATTGCAGCGGCCGATTGAAATTTTAAAATTTGAGCAAAAAAAATCGCCCGAAGTCGTGGTTGGCGGAATTTTATACGATTCTCCGGATGGGAAATACAGCACTTCAAAATATCTTCCTTATTTTTTGCCCAGCTTGAAAAAACAGGATTACCGCAATATTAAAGTGCTATTCGTCGATAACAGCCCGAACGAAGATAATTTGAACAGGCGGTATATAAAAGATTATTTTCCCGAGGCTGAAATTATCCGGCCGGGCTTTAACAGCGGTTTTGGCAAGGCCAATAATTTAATGATAAAAAGGGCGATAGAGCTTAAGGCCGATTATTTTTTAGCTTCTAACGTTGATATGCTTTACGAGAGCAATGTTATTGCCGAGCTGGTTAATGCTATTATAAAATCGCCGCAAAACGCTTCGGCCACCTGTAAAATAAAACAATGGAATTTTTCGGAAAAAGACCGCGATACCGGCGGTAGGACTAATTTTATTGATACGGTCGGCATAGATATAACGCGCGAGCACCGTTTTATTGACATCGGCCAGGGTGAAATAGATTATGGGCAGTATGACGGAGAAAAAGAAATTTTCGGCCCGTCCGGCGCCGCGGCCATGTATAGCTTAGCCGCCCTGGAAGACGTGGCCTTTGTCAACGAAGGCGGCAGAAAAGAATATTTTGATGAATTGATGTTTATGTATAAAGAGGACGTTGATTTGGCTTATCGGTTGCAGACCGCCGGCTATAAAAGCGTTTATACCTCTAGCGCGGTTATAAATCATGACCGCAGCGTTATAGCCAGAGGCAAAGGCATAATCGGGATTATTAAAGGTAGAATTGCCCGGCCGAAAAAATACAAGGAATGGTCATGGCTTAACCATCATATAATTTTACAGAAGATGGTAGATAGCCATTATCCCAATGATGTTAAGCTTAAAACCATTTGGTATGAAATAAAAAGCAATTTGTATGTTTTATTCTTCGAGCCTTTTATTGTTATGCAATGGTGGCAGTTGTTTAAGATAAGAAAGCAGATCAAGGCCCGCCGCGATCAGGTTAAAAAAAGGATAAAAATAAAATCGCACTTGGATAAGCTGATGGGATAATACCGGTTTAAAAATAATTGTTTTATTTTATGGATCTTTCCATTATTACGGTTTCTTGGAACGTAAAAAAATTTGTTGCTGACAACATTAAATCGATTTTCGCCGACACGCGAAATATCGAGTTTGAAATATTGGTGGTTGATAACGATTCTAAAGACGGTACAGCCGAGATGATTAAAAAAGATTTCCCCCGGGTGCGGTTGATCGCCAATAACTATAACGCCGGCTTTGCTAAGGCTAATAATCAAGCTATAAAAGAAGCTAAGGGGCGGTATTTACTGCTTCTTAATCCGGATATGAGGGTTTTACCGGGCACTTTGGAAAAAATGGTCAGATGGATGGATGAGCACAACGACGTCGGAGTCGCCGGCTGCCGCCTTATTAAAGAAAACGGGGAAACCGTGCCTCATGTAAGGCGGTATCCGCGCCTTTTTGACCAGCTGGCAATCGTTTTTAAATTGCCTCATTTATTTCCCGGGCTATTAAACGATTATTTAAAAAAAGATTTTGATTATTTAAAGGAGGCTGAAGTTGATTCCATCCGCGGATCTTTTTTTATGATTAGGCGGGAAGTGGCGGAAAAAATCGGCGGCCTGGATGAACGTTATTTTGTTTGGTTTGAAGAAGTTGATTATTGCCGCCAGGTTAAAAACGCCGGCTGGAAAGTTATGTATACTCCGGCGGCTGATTGCGTTGATTATGTCGGCCAAAGTTTTAGCCTGATGAAAAGAGGGCAAAGCCAGAAATATTTTAGCGATTCAATGCTTAAATATTTTAAAAAATGGCAGCCGGCTTGGCAGTATTGGATTTTAAAAATAGCTTGGCCGATTGGCAGATTTATAGCGGTTATCGGCGAGAAGCTCAATTATAAAAATAAAGCGCGGACATAAAATAATATATGGCTAAGAAAGTCGCGGTGATAATGATAAATTATAAAAAATATGCCGATCGATTTTTGCAAGAATCGTACGACAGCTTATTGAAATTGAATTACCCGCGTTCCGACTATAAAATTTACGTGGTTGATAATCTTACTTCTTTAGAAACCCAAGCTAAAATAAAAGAGCTTGCTCCGGAAGCCGAGCTTGTTTTATCTGACGGCAATGGCTGGGGTTATGGCAATAATGCCGGCGCGGCCCAAGCGATTAAAGACGGTTTTGATGATTATTTTTATTTTGTCAACATGGATACGGTTTTTCACCCTGATAGCTTGATTGAAGCGGTTAAGGCGGCTCTTAGCGACCAGAAAATCGGCATTGTGCAATCAAAACTTTTGCTTCATCCGCCGGTCAACGGCAGGTATATGCTTAATTCAAAAGGCAACCGGCTGACTTATTTGGGATTTGCTTATTGCGCCGGCGATGGTAAAGAAGACGATGCCGGCGAAGAGATAACGGATATCGTAAGCGCTTCCGGCGCCGCCTTATTAATTACCAGAGAGGTTTTTTTAAAGATTGGCAAATGCGATGAAAGCTATTTTATGTATCATGACGACGTTGAATTAAGCTTTAAGGCTAAGCTCCTGGGCTTGCGCCTGGTTTTAGCGCCTAAATCAATAGTTTACCATAAGCATGAATTCAGCCGGTCAATCAGGCAGCTTTATTCAATAGAAAGAAACCGCTTTAAATTTTTATTTGAATTTTATAAACTGCCGACTTTATTGGTTATTCTGCCGGCCTTTTTATTTATGGAGCTCGGCATGATGCCTTATGAAATTATCAATGGCTGGTTTTTAACTAAGCTAAAAGTTTACGGTTATTTTTTAAACCCGAAAAATTTAGCCGCTACGCTTAAGAAAAGGCGAGCAGTCCAAGCAACCAGGAAAATTTCGGATAAAGCCATGCTTAATGGCATGGTTGGAATTATAGATTTTCAGCAGATTAATAATCCGGTTTTAAAATATGTTGCCAATCCGATTTTTAATTTTTATTGGCGAGCGGCTAAAAAAATAATAATCTGGTAAATTTATGCATGATATTAATATCGCGATCGTTAATTGGAAAATGAAAAACGAGATAGATAAATGCTTAACGACTTTATATGAAGATAGCGCCGCTAGCGGGCTTAATATAATAATTCATATTGTTGATAATTCCGAAAATATTGACGGGATAAAAGAGCTGCTTAACGATAAATTTTTCGAAGTTAAATATATTAACCCCGGTGGTAATATCGGTTTTGCCAAAGCGCAAAATTTAGGGCTCGCGGCCGCCGAGGCTAAATATTATTTGTCTTTAAATCCGGACGTTGAATTTATCCATGGCGGAAGGGTTTTTAAGAAGTTGGTTAAATTTATGGAAGAAAATCCTTCAGCCGGAATTATCGGGCCCAAGCTTTTAAATTCTGATAATTCCATCCAGGAATCATGCTATCGCTTCCCGTCGTTTTTTTCACAGATCGCCAGAAGGCTTAATTTGGATAAAAAATTAAAATTTTTTAAAAAGGAGGTTGATTATTATTTAATGCGCGATTTTGATCATAATTCAACGGCTATGGTTGATTGGCTGATGGGTTCATTTATGTTAGCGCGCCGCGAGCTGGTTGAAAAAATCGGTTTTTTTGATGATCGCTATTTCATGTATTTTGAGGATTGCGATTGGTGCCGGCGCGCTTGGCTAAGCGGCTATAAGGCTTATTATCTGCCCGATATCATAGTTAAGCATCTGCATAAGCGCGAATCCGCCGCCGGATCGCCTTTTATGGCGGCTTTAACTAATCCGATCGCCCGCATTCACCTGAAAAGCTGGCTGCAATATTTTTTAAAGTGGGGAGTAAAAAAAATCCATTACGGGCGTTAAATGATTTTTGCCTAGCCATCAAAAAAAGTCTTTTAATTTTTTTTGCTTGATGTTTGCGGCGGTTTATTTTTAATTGGAATGCGCGAAATAATATGGATTTATCAATCATCATTACTCCTCGGAATGTTAAAGAAAAGTTAAAAGATACTTTAAGGGCGCTATATGAAAGTAAAAACGCCAATTTTGAAATTTTTGTGGTTGATAATAATTCAACTGACGGTACGGCTGAAATTGCAAAAAAATATTACCCGCAAGTAAAATTAATAATTAATCCGGAAAATTTAGGTTTTTCTAAAGCTAATAACCAGGCTATTAAGCAAGCGGCCGGCAGATATATTTTACTATTAAATCCGGATATGCGGGTTTTTGACGATACTTTATCGCGTATGATTTCTTGGATGGACCGGCATGACGAGGCCTGGGTAACCGGCTGCAAACTGATAGATGAAAGCGCCAGAGTTATTAAGCAGGCGCGCCGTTTTCCCACGCTCTTAGATCAATTGGCGATTATTTTAAGAATTCCCCATATTTTTCCGGCTGTTTTAGATAAATATTTAAGGAATGATTTTGATTATTCAAGATCAGCTTTGGTTAATTCTATCAAGGGCGGTTTTTTTATGATAAGCAGGCGGGCGATTGAGAGAATCGGCCTGTTGGACGAGCAATTTTTTCTTTGGTTTGAAAAAGCTGATTATTGCCGGCGCGTTAAAGCAGCCGGCGGCCAAGTTTGGTATATGCCGACGGCCGAATGCATTGATTTATTAGGCCAGAATTTTAAGCAGGTAAACTTAGCGGTTAAACAAAAATATTTTCGCGATTCAATGTTAAAATATTTTAAAAAATGGCATCCGGGCTGCGAATATTGGATTTTAAAAGCGATTTGGCCGATTGGCATGCTGATGGTTATGCTTGAGGAAAAATTTAAGATAAAAAGCTAAAGTAAAATTTAAAAGGCATGCCTTTATTTTTAAGCTTTTAATTTTTATTAAATATAATTTGTTTTAAGCCTTTTTTCTTTATTAAATCTTTCAATCGCCAATTCAATCAATCTGTCAATAAGCTTGGCGTAAGTTATGCCGCTAATTTCCCATAATTTCGGATACATGCTTATTTTTGTAAATCCCGGCATGGTATTAATTTCGTTAACAATAATATTGCCGTTATTTTTCTCTGCCTTTAATATATTCTTCAATCAAAATCTTTGTGTCGTATTGTAAGGCATTTTTTATCGCTCGTAAGTACTCGGCTTGGCCGTTAACTTTATTTACCCCGACCGAAGAGCCCATGTTGGCCGGCTTGATAAAGCAGGGGAGGCCGATTTGTTGTTTTATGGTTTTATATTCCGGTATTTTTTCGCCTGATTTTAAAGTGATGAATTTTCCGATAGGTACGCCGGCGTCGCGCAACAAACGTTTCATAACGTCCTTATCCATGCCGACCGCCGAGCCTAATACGCCGGCGCCGACAAAGGGGCTATCGGCCGGTTTTAGCAATCCTTGCACGGTTCCGTCTTCGCCGAAAGTTCCGTGTAAAATCGGGAAAACAACATCAATTGAGCCTGTTTCGGCGTTATTGGATAAGTTTGTTATTTTACCGTTGCTTTGCGGCACTAAAGCGACGCGGTTGGCGGTTTGATTAAGTTTTATTAATTTGGGGTTATCCGCGTTAAGTAAAAATTTTGAGTCGTCGCTTAGTAGCCATTTGCCTGATTTATCAATGCCAATCAGGATGGGATTGTATTTTTTCCTGTCAATCGCCTCAAAAATATTTTTGGCAGATTGCAGAGAGACTTCGTGCTCGGCGGATTTTCCGCCGAACAGTATGCCGACGTTGATTTTTTTCTTATTCATATTGGTTTATTTATTTTTAGCAGGCAATTGATTATATATAGCGCGTTATTGGATGTAATTCCTTATTTATTCAATAATTTTATTATTTCAGCAAAGGCATAAACTGTATTACGCTTTTTTTTCGGTTTAACTTCATGCAAAATTCCAGCGTTTACGAATTTGGCCACTAAACTAAAAAATGTTTGTGTGTTTTTTATCTTAATATGCGGCCGCAAACTGGCGGTGGTGAAAATAGGTCTAACAAAAATCGCATCCAGCAGATTATTGGAGTAAATAGAGCCTATGTCTATAATTTTTTCTTTATAGGTACTGTGGAGTTTCAATATTTCCTTTCCGGTTTCCTCGGCTTTTTGCGCCTGCGCGGTTATGGCATTCAAGAAAAATTTTATCCAGTTTTCCCAATCTTGTTTTTCGCTGACGCCGTGCAATAATTCATAGTAATCTTGCCGGTGTTCCTCGAAAAATTCGCTTAAGTACAAAAACGGATGAGATAGCAATTTTTTTTCATAGAGAAATAGAGAAATAATTAATCGTCCGACTCGACCGTTGCCGTCTAAAAAAGGATGTATCGCCTCAAATTGATAATGGGCTATCGCGATTTGCACTAATTTGTCTTTTTCGTCGTTGGCGTTTAGATATTTTTCTAAATTGCTGAATAAAGGAATTATGTCATTGGCCGACGGAGGAATATATGACGCTTCCGCTATGCTGGCCCCGGGCTTGCCGATATAGACCTGTATTTTCCTAAATTCTCCGGGCGCTTTATTATATCCCCGGCCGGATTTAAGCAGGGTGGCATGTAATTTTTTTATTAAGTTTTCAGATAAAGGCAGTGTTTTTAAACTCTTTACTCCCAGATCTAAGGCCTGGCGGTAATTTATAACCTCGTTTATATCTTGTTTTTTTGTAGCATCTTCTTTTTTGCTAGGTTCGGCCTCATAAGCTAAAACTTCATTGATAGTGGCTTGCGTTCCTTCTATTTTTGAACTTTCAACCGCTTCTTTAGTTTGCATGGTTCTACCAAATAGGTTTGGATTGGGCAAGACACTTAAAAGGAAATCAA
>JACQYU010000024.1 GCA_016208065.1 Candidatus Falkowiibacteriota bacterium
AATTTATCCGTTTCTACCGGCGGATAAATTATAACCGACTCCCGCTTATAGTATTTTTTTATTCTTTTGGCCACAAAACGGGAATTGGCAATATATTCATCAACCCTGTCAGCGGCCAGCTTATCCCAAATTCTGACATAATTTAAAACCAGCGATATGACTTTTTTAAAATACTTGTTATATTTTAACTCATTAATATATTGATGGGTGTCTGACCATAAATAACGGGTTGGCGTATGGCAGTAGCAGATGTGCAAAGTATGCGCCGGCGTAATAACGCCTTTGGCAAACGAGCTTGAGTCGGAAATTACTAAATCATAACCGCTCAAATCAAAAAATTCCACGGCCATGGGCATGAAGGGCATATACCATTGGTAATGAGAAACGCCGCCGGGCATTTTCTGAATTATGGAAGTTTCAATTTGGCGATGCCGATAATATTTATCGGCATTTTTCTTTTCATAAAGCAAAGTAAAAATCGGCGCTTCCGGAAACATTTCCGCCAGCACTTTTAAAACTTTTTCCGCTCCCCCGTCTTGGGCCAGGTGATCATGGATTAAAGCAACTTTCATATATTAAAAAATTAATTTAAAAAATTCGGGGGCAAATAAATCGCCCCCTAGCTAGGCCATAATAATTAATCTATCGGCCTATCGCTGAGCCACTTCTGGCAATTAGGATTAGCGCAGGCAGTTCTAATAAATTTTAATCCGGTTTCAGGATCTTTAGTTTTTTTGTCTTTAGTTTTATTGTGGCAACAATGGACATGCCCGCAACTACATTTTTCTGCCATTTTTACCTCCTCTTTTCTGATGGTTTATTCAACTTTTCTCCCCCTTATAACCGCCAGGGGCGTTCTTAATATAATGGCAATATCAAATAATAAAGACCAATTTTCAATATAATAAATATCTAATTTAACCTCATCTTCAAAACTTAAATCGCTTCTGCCGGAAATCTGAGCTAAACCGGTTAACCCGGGCTTAATTGATAAAACCTTTTTATGATGGTGCTCATATTTGGCGACTTCTCTAGGCTGATGCGGCCGCGGCCCGACTAGGCTCATATCGCCTTTTAAAATATTAAAAAATTGCGGCAGCTCATCAATGCTCCAGCGCCTGATAAATTTACCGACTCCGGTTAAGCGCGGATCGTCGCCAATTTTATAAACCGGCCCAGATTTGGTATTCTTTTCTTCAATTAACTTTTTTTCCAATTCCATAGCCCGGTTATTGCCGTATTCATCGCCTACGCAGTATTGATAAATCATTGACCTGAATTTAAATAACTTAAAGATGCCGTTCTTTGAAACTCGCTCATTCTTATAAATTACCGGCCCGCGAGAATCAAGTTTTATTATAATGGCGGCAATAATTAAAATCGGGCTAAAAATTATTATGAGAAATAAAGCCAGTATAATATCAAAAATTCTCTTTATGCTCTGGATAATTTCATCAACTTTATTTGTTTTTATAAATTCGGCCAAATCTTCCCCGGCTTCCAGGCTAAAGTTTTTTAAACGCTTTATAATTTCATAGCCTGATCTTTTTTGGCTGGAAAATTCATGCATTAAAACGTCGGTCGTGTTGCTGTTGCCCACCAAGACTATTTTATGCACGCCGATACCATGCTTTAACAAGGTTCTTTGAACCGACCTAATAACAATTCTGGCAAAACTTATGTAAATTATAGCTAACAGCCAGCCGGCCAAAACTATGAAGCGGGAAGAAAAAAGTTCCCTAAAAACAAAAATCATAATTACTATAAGCATTAACCCCGTAGAACAAGCTAAAATTACGCGATAAATTTCCGCGGTTAGCCGGCGCGAGCCTTTTATATTGTACAAACCGGTAAAAGCGAAAATAACCAGCCAAGCTAAAGCGATTAGCAATACAATTTGGAAATAACCGCCAAAAGGCAAGCTAAAAATAACCGGCCTTATTTCCGTGGCTAAGCTGGCAAAACGCAAATAATAAGCCGATGTGCCGGCCAAAATAATCATTAAAAAATCCAGCGGCACGAGTAAAAACGAAAAAAAGAGTTCGCTTTGCTTCATAAATTATTTAAATATAATATAACACGCGGTTGCATGTTATATGAGCTATATTCCACTAATATCAAGGCAAGCTATAAGCCGGATTCTGTTCCGCCAACCGGCGGAGATGATTATCTATCTAGCCTTAACGTTACCGTTAAGGTCAAGCGAGCCACTTTTCCCCGCCCAAATTTTTGGATTTATTTTTTCGTAAGCAATTTCTAAGTATTTTCTTGGCATAATTTCTGCCCCATCCTGATTTAAAAAATTTTTAGCTTGCTTGCGCATCCTGGTTATTCTTATATGCTTCATAATAAATCAATTCTAAAGGAATTCTATATTTTGTCGATTGAGATAATCCATTTTGATGCTCGGCCATTCTCCTTTTTAAATCATTTGTATAACCGATATATAACTTCTTATCTTTTAAACTCTGTAAAATATAAATATAAAACATATTTTTATCAATCCAAAAATTTGAGCGGGTTTGCTCTTGCTCCAGACAGGGTTTACCACGCGCACTCTGTTGCCAGAGGGCGAATTCCGTAGTTTGAGTTAATCGGATATCCTAAATAACACAAACACCAGAAAACTTTTCACCTTTGGCCATAGCTCCGTAACGCAATCTTCAAATAATAATTAATCATTCATTAAAAATTGAAAATTGAA
>JACQYU010000025.1:0-2569 GCA_016208065.1 Candidatus Falkowiibacteriota bacterium
TAAGCGAAAGCGAAAATAAACAAAGCAACTGCCGGAAACAAGGCATTAGTTAAAAGGCATTTTCTCTTAGGCTTTTCAACCAACGGCTGAACCAACGCCGAGGCCGAAGACGCTTGCTCCGCTTCTTTCATAATTTTTAGTTATTAATAATATGTATATATACAAATCTACCATATAATTATTTAATGTTCAATAAACTTCATTTCGATAATCCAATAATTTAACCGGGCTTGAATTATAAATAGCTAACCGCCCGGCTAAAGCACTCGGCTCTTTTTAAAATATCCGGAAGCGGTTATCCCCTGTTTTTAATCATAGCTTAATGTTGTTATTATAAAATTATTTTACGTAAAGGCTCGCCTTTATATCTGGCTTTAAAAGGCCGGGGAACGCGCCGACATAAAATCTGAATAAGCTTTGGCACGCAACCTGATAATAATAAATAATAAGGCTTCTGCTGAAAATTTAACTGATTTATAAAATCGGCGCAAAACAAAAAATTATGGGTTTTACCCATAATTTTTTATTTTGCTAAGGCTAAATTATCAACATTTATAATTAGCTTGCCAACCGGCCTAATTTGCCTTGATTATTAAACAAGGCTGCTCGGTTGATTAAGGCTAACGCTAACCGCCGACTGATTATCTCCGTTCTCGTTAACGCTCATTCTGTTTACTAAATAAACCAAACCGGCAATGGCAATAATAACAATTACCGCGATAGTGATAATCATATTATTGCTCATTTTTGACCCTGGCTTTATGCCTTGAGGCATAGCTGCTTGCTGTTCATTCATAAATTTTTGGATTAATTTTTAATTAATTATTTATTAGTAGAATTTAATATCCGCAAGATTTTATGCCTTGTTTCTCATAATATTTTTGGTGATATTCTTCGGCTTTATAGAATTCTCCGGCCGGTATTATCTCGGTAACTATTTTATTTCTATATCGGCCTGATTTTTCCAGTTTTTCTTTCGACTCTCCGGCTAATTTCTCTTGTTGAAAATTATGAAAGAATATAACCGAGCGGTATTGATTGCCGATATCCGGTCCCTGGCGGTTAAGTTGGGTTGGATCATGAATTCGCCAAAAAACCTCTAGCAATTCCGAATAAGTTACCACCAACGGATCATATATTATTTCCACGGCTTCAGCATGGCCGGTCCAACCTAAACTTACTTGAAAATAATTTGGATTTTTCGCCTTTCCGCCGCTATAGCCAGCGAACGTTTCAGCTACTCCTTTAAGGCGCTTAAATTCGGCTTCCACCCGCCAAAAACAGCCGGCGGCAAAAGTTGCTTTTTCCATATAATTCGCTATATTAAGATGCCCGGGCATTAAAACTACATGACCTAAATGAGATAAACATTGAGCGCATTTTACTTCCGTCCTTTTTATTCCTAAAGTAAAATCGTCTTCATAAATAAGATGGTCTTCCCTAAAAGGCTTATAAAAACTCGGCCAGCCGGTTCCTGATTGAAATTCTTCGCTTGATTTGAATAAAGCCAAGCCGCAGGCTGAACAATAATAAATACTTTCGCCTTTAGGATAACTTAGTCCGCAGCTGCCTGGCGGTTCAGTCCCCCTTTCTCGCATAATATGAAACTGTTCCGGAGTTAAAATCTTTTTCCATTCCGCCTCGGTTTTATAAATTTTTTTAATCATTGTCAACCGCTGATTATTTTTTATATAAACCAATTAATTGCGTTTGCTCCAAAATACGGCCCCTCATGGCAATTTTTAATTTTTCTTTGTCGGCTTCCGGCGGCAAATCTAGCCTGGCGTCAAGGGCATAAAGCTTAAAAATATAACGATGAATGCCGGTTGGCGGACATGGTCCGCTGTAAGCGGTTGAGCCGAAACTGGTTAGTCCGGCAATTGCTCCTTTAGGCAAGCTATCAGCCTCTATTTTTACAGTGGCCGGATCAATATTATAGAGCAGCCAATGCACCCAATCATCCATTAAAGCGTCAATATCCAATAGAATTAAAGCCAAACTTTTAGCCTGCCGGGGAACTTCTGAAATAATTAACGGCGGGTTGATATTTAAATCTTCGCCAGTATATTTTTTCGGCAAATACTGATTATCGCTAAAAACCGGGCTTTGTAGCTTCATAACAAATACAAAATTATTTATATTAATTTTCGCTTTACGCGCTTTTTGGCGGATTAACAATAAAGCGAGCCTACATTATCTTTAATTATCCCGCCAAACATTTAATTTATTTGGCAAAATTATAATCATATTTTATTTAATCCGCAAGGTCTACGATTTACTATAGATGAAGAAGATTAAGTTTGCATTAAGCAAAGCTGATTTTATTTCAATCCTCTTGGCAAAAAGAAATGTCTGTTATATAATTAAATTGGCTCTTATCTATAACTAATTCATTATGAGAGTTCTAATTATTGAAGATCAAGAAAATTTGGCTAAATTGATAAAAAACGGCTTAGAGGCCGAGGGTTTTGCGGCTGATTATGTATTAGACGGCAAGGCTGGCCAAGCGCGGCTTGAATTGCTCAATGATAATTATGACTTGGTTCTTTTGGATATTATGCTGCCTTAC
>JACQYU010000025.1:2595-11464 GCA_016208065.1 Candidatus Falkowiibacteriota bacterium
ACAAAGACGGCATTCAAATCTGCCGGGAAGCTAGGGACGCGAATATCACCACGCCCATAATAATCCTAACCGCCCGGGATGGTAAAAATGAAATAATCGACGGCTTAAACGCCGGCGCTGACGATTATGTGGTTAAACCATTTTCCTTTGAGGTGCTATTGGCTAGAATTCGCGCTGTCTTGCGGCGGCCTCAAGCGGTAATTCCGGCCGAACTTAAGCTGGCCAATATTAAACTTGACGCTACCGCCAGAAAAGTTTACCGGGATGATCAAGAAATAAAACTTACGCTTAAAGAATTCGGCTTGCTGGAATATTTAATGCGCCATGTCAACCAGGTGGTTAATCGTGAGCAAATAATCTCCAATCTTTGGGACTTCGCCTTTGATTCTTTCAGCAACGTAGTTGATGTCCATATCAATAATTTAAGAAAGAAGCTAAACGATAAAAACGGAAAAATTTTAGAGACAGTAAGAGGCATTGGCTACCGTTTTAAGAACTAACCGTTAAATATAAATATCAATATTTTTTATAAAAATAAGCCGCTTATAATTAAGCGGCTTATTTTTACGGCTAAAAATTTATATAGCTTGGCCGTCTTTGGGAATGGCCACAAAAAAGGTGGTGCCTTTATTCGGCCTCGTTTCAAGGCGTTTTCCGCTCTAAATAACTTAGTAAATACTTTGTCTTTGTCTTTTTCAGGGATGCCGCAGCCGGTATCGGAAATTTTAATTAAAATTTCTTTGGCGTTTTCTTCCAAGCTCAAAAAAATTGTCCCGCCATCGCCGGTATAACGAATAGCATTGGTAATTAAATTTTCAATGGTAGTCCGCAAAATATTTTTATCAAATTGAATAATTGGTGAAATTTTGTAATTTTTACGTAAAATTAATTTCTTGCTGCTAAGCTGCAATTTTAATTCATCAAGCATATAATCAATCCTTTCCGCTAAATTAAGCGGCTCAAACTGCACCATAAACGTGCCCAATTCTATTCTGGATATATCCAAAAGAACTTTAATAAGCTCGGCCATGATTTTAGTTGAATTATAGGCTTCGTTTAAATATTTCTTTTGTTCGGAGCTAATTTCTCCGGCCACGCCTCTAAGCAACAACTCGGTTGATAAAGCGATGCTTGAAAGCGGCGTGCGCAATTGATGGGAGGCTAGGGAAACAAATTCGGTTTTAGCCTGATCAATCGCTTTTTCTCGCGTAATATCTCGGTAGACCGCGATTGCGCCGATTGTTTTATCATCTGAAACTACCGGCGTAGCCGTTATGGCCAAGGGTATTAAATTACCGTCTTGGCGGAGATAATAAATTTGAGGAAAAAGATTTAAGCTAATCTTCTTGCCGCTGGACATAGTTAAAAAGATTGGCCTTAAATCAGGGATTAGCCGACTGCCTTTTTCATCCTCTAGCGGAGCTATCGCGTCCAAACTTTTGCCCAATAGATCATCTCTATCTTTTTTAACTAGCTCGGCAAAGGCTTGATTGGTAAATAATATTTTCCCCTCTACGTCAATAGCCACTATGCTGTCGCCGATACTGGTTAGCAAGGCTTCGGCTTTAGTCATCTCCAGCCGCAAACGCTCTTCCATGAATTTTCTTTCGGTGATGTCATGAACCATGCCGATTGAACGGATAATTCGGCCCGTTTTATCTCTAATGTGCCGGCATTTCTCGTATACTAGGCGAGTTTCACCGCTTAATTTCTTAACCACCCGGTGCTCAATTTCATAATCATCCTTTCCTTGGCTTATTGATTCAGAATAAGCGGCGTCTACTAATTTTCGGTCATCCGGGTGAACGGCATCTAAAAACGCCTCATAAGTAGCGGAAAATTCCTGCGGCTTTAAGCCGAAAATACGATAAACCTCGTCCGACCAGGTAAGATTATTATTTGTCAAATCAAGCTCCCAACTGCCTAAATGCGCGATCTCCTGAGCTCTTTTCATGCTTTCTTCGTTTTTGGCTAGCGCGGCTTCCGCGCGTTTACGTTCGGTAATATCCTGGCCCTGCGCGATAGTGGCGGTTAAAGCCGCGCCGTTTGCGGAAAATATATTCGCGGAATTCCACAGCACGATGCGTACCTCTCCCTCTTTAAGCCTGATGGGTATTTCCACCGCTTCCCAATATTCTCCTTTGGCGGTTTTAGCAATGCTCTTAAGCGATTGCTGTTTGCTTTCTTGAGGAAATAACATTTCCAGCTTTTGCCCGATAACTTCGTTGGCCGAATAACCGGTTAACTTCTCAAAAGCGCGGTTAAAAAGCGTAATTTCCCCTTGAGGATTCCAAACAATGACCGGCGCGTTAGCATATTTAAGTAGTTTATTTAAATAATCGCTTGTTTCCCGAATCTTTTCCTCTGCCAGTTTAAGCTCGGTAATATCTTTGGCTATATGAATACTGCCGATAAATTCGCCTTCTTGGCTGAGTATGGGCGAAGTTGTAACTAAAAGAGGCAGGCTGATTGCCGGATCAAGCACTTCTTCAGTATGGGGCGTCATATCAGACCTGGTTTTCTCAAAAGGGCAATTTACCCAGGGTTTATCGGACTTATGCATAACTTCATAACATTTTTTGCCAATAATTTCTTCCGGCTTTAAATTAAGAATCTCAGCCAACGCCCGATTTACTCTTACGATGCGAAAATCTTTATCTTGGATAAAGGTAAAATCAGATATGGCATCAAAAGTTCTGTTCCATTCTTCGTTGGCCTTTATAACATTTGCTTCGGCTTTTTGGCGATCTTTAATAGCGCGCTTTAAATTAATAAGCACTTTTCTAAAATAAACCGAGAGTAAAACCAAGGTAAGCGAGGAAACAATAAATAAAAACGTGGCCATTAATTGATCAAATGATATTGACCATGACCAATAAGGCTTAATAAAGAAAAAATTAGCGGCTAGAGCCGAAAAAATAACAGCCAGCAAGCCCGGTAAAAAGCCTCCTAAAAAAGCAACCGAGCTAACGGCCGGAAAGAAAAAGACAAAAGGCGCTATTGCCGGTTCCGGCAATACGCTTAGCTGAAAGATAGTAATCGATAAAACTATTAAAAACGCGCTAAGATATGAAAACGCCGATGGTATGGGTAATAAAGGCAAAGGCTTGGATGTTTCATCTTTTATTATATGATCCGATAACAAATAAGACGGTTCTTTATCGGTTGGATCAAAATTTTTAACTGATTTTTTATTATTCATATATGCCAAATGCTTACATATTTATAATTAAAATAAATTTAGCGGCTTGTCAATCCCCGCAATAAGTTAACACTTTAATTATAGGCGTTTAAAAACAAAAATGTTTATTTTATGGTCAGATGCGGAGAACAGCCTCCGCTCGCTAAGATTTTTGTGGAAGCCATTTGGAGATTATAACCGGCTAATTTATTAAATAAATTACCCCAGCCGCGCCAACTTATAAAAATTGAACCGACGGTTACGCCCAAAAAGTCTGATAAAATATCAAAAATCGTATCAATGGTTTTAAATTGCCCATAAACGCCGAATTCTTTTGTCTTAAAAAAGAAGTCAGACGAGAATTCAAAAATTTCCCAAAGCAAACCGGCTAAAACTACGATAATAATAGCGGTTTTTAAAGCGCGGCCCATTTTAAAATTATGCCATTTTTCATAAAATGAGGTTAGAACGGCAACGAATAAGAAAGAATCAATAAAATGAATCAGTTTGTCGTATTGTATGCCGTACTTATATAGCTGATAAAAATAAAGTTCGCCCAAGGCGTTAAAAGCCAAAACCAAAGCAATGGCGAAACGAAGGAAAATGATTGATTCTTGCCGGCGTAAATCAGGCGGCTTAAAAATATATCGGCTAATTATTATCAGCCAGGCCGAAGCTAAGAAGGACAAGCCGAAATAAATCGGGCTATAATAGCTTGGCCACCAAGATTTTCTGCCGAGAATCAAAACCAGGCCGATAACTATTAGGCTATAAGCGGTTGCTTGGATAAAAATTTCAATTTTTTTATTTTTAGGCATTAATTTGCTCATAAATTCTCTGTCTTATTGTAAATATTAACATTAAATTTATAATATACCGCCAAGATTAAAATCACATTAAAATTATTTAACTCAATGATTTTAATCAATCTTTAATGTTTTGCCGATAAACTTATTAGTACAACTTATTTTACAATTAAAAATTTTTAAGTTAAAATTAGCCTATGAAAAAAATTATTTTAATTTTAGCCCTATTATCAACGGCTTTATTGCCGGCCGCGGCTAACGGCGCCCATTACGCCGGAGCGGCTATCGGTTATATTCTCTTGCAGGTGGAAGCTAACGGCGAGGCCTGGTATGTTTATCCGGCTAACGGCAAAGCCTATTACCTTGGCCGGCCGGCTGATGCTTTTAATATTATGAAAGCGCTGGCGCTCGGCGCCAAGCATGATTTTATCATGGGCGCGGATATTTTCCCCGGCCGCTTGTCCGGCATGATTCTTTTGGACGTAGAGCAAAATGGCGAAGCCTATTATATTTATCCCGGCAATCTTAAAAAATATTATCTGGGGCGGCCGGCTGATGCTTTTAATATTATGCGCGAATTAGGCCTGGGTATAACTAACGCCGATCTGGCCAATATTCCGATTGGCGCAATCGGCGAACCATCAGCCTCTTTGGGCGCGCACGGAAAAGTATTGATTGATAACGTACCCTTTACCTCCCAAGCGCCTTTCGGCGGCTGGGCGGACCAGCGCCAGCAAGACGGCTGTGAAGAGGCTTCTTCTTTAATGGCCGTAAAATGGGCGCGCGGGCAAAGCTTAACTAAAGACGAAGCTTTAAGAGAAATTACCGGCATCGCTGATTGGCTATTAAAAAAATACGGGGAATACCGCGATATTTCCGCCCAAAACACGGTTGACTGGATTTTTAAAGACTACTTTAAATACTCTAAAGCAGCCTTAGTTCATAATATAACCGTTGCTAATATTATTGAAGAATTAAATAAAGGCAATTTGATTATTACGCCCATGAACGGCCAAATCATGCATAACCCGAATTATAAGCAGCCCGGCCCGCCCAGACATATGATAGTAATACGCGGCTATGACCCGGCCGCAGAAGAATTCATAACTAACGACCCGCCCACCGGCTATCATGAAATTATCAACCAAATAGAAAAAAATATGATTGTCATAAGCAAATAATTTATAGAGTCAAAATAAAAAATCACCTTTTAGCGAGGTGATTTTTTATATGAATTTTTATGCGGCTAAAAAACTATTCGCTGGCTATGCCGTCAAATTCGGCTTCGTTGGCTTCGGCCTCTTCTTTAGTCGCGCGGACAATGCCGTCTTTATGGTGCGCCGGAGAATAAATCGTATAGAGCTTTAAATCTTCATCAGCGGAAAGATTGATAACATTATGCTCGGCTCCGGCCGGCACGACTATGGCCGAGCCGTCTTTAACTTCATATTCATTGCCGTCAACAATGCATTTGCCCAGCCCTTTTTCAAAACGAAAAAACTGATCGTTATCGGTATGTACTTCCATGCCAATCTCTTCTTTCGGCTTCAGGCTCATTAGCACTAATTGGCTATTTTTGCCGGTATATAACACTTTGCGGAAATTATTATTGGCCAAAGTATCTTTTTCAATGTTTGAATTAAATCCTTTCATAAATTTTAATTTAGTTAATTAATATGCTTTATTCTATCAAAAAATCAGCCAAAAATAAAGGCGGCTTAAAACCGATTTGAATTAATACGCTAAATTGGCATAAAATTCATTTTCATATTTTTTATTATTCCGCCTGATGCTTTACGCTAACTTTCGGCAGATCGTTAGACATATTTGAAAACAATTCTATAGTTAATCCGTTTTCGCCGTCTACCGATATAATTCGTCCGGTGCGATTAACGGCAACGTTATTGGCGCCTTGATCATCTTTTGAACTAGAACCAATATTCCACGAGGCTTGGCCGCCATTAGCCGAAGTATTCATGTTGCCGGCGCTGGTTTGCGTTGAACTTTTATAATTAGCCCCGACCCAGATTCCGATAATAGCAAACGAATCTCCGGCTTTCGCGCCCAAAGGTATTCTTATTTTGTATTTATAGAGGCCTTGCGATTGATTAGCTCCCCCGGGCATGGCAATTGTCCCGCCCATAATACTCATAACACCGCTGGTTTTTATATCGGTCTTTACCTCATGGTCTATCTCCCAGACGCCTTCCCAGCCGTAACCGCCGGAAGTTGGCTGAGTTAATTGGCCGGTAATATGCGCGCCTTCCGTGCCTTTTACGCTAATTCCGGAAACGGACGAGTTAATCGGCAACTGCAAAGTTTCATCTAAATAATATTCGGAACATTGCAAAGTAATGGTTTTTTCCCAAGGACCATGCCGGTATGGTGCTTGCCCGGCTTTAGGCAATTCATCCGGCAATGTACCAAATTCAAAAAACTTTTCCGTAAAATCTGTGCCGGCGCAATTTTTATTTTTATCGCCCGGCATAATTTTTAGAGCGTATTCACCGGAGTGCAAAGCCAGCTCAAATTTTCCATTTTTATCAGTAGCGGCCTTCTTTTGGCCGGTATTGTACTTTTGCTTGTCAGCAACCACGCTGACTCCTTCAAGCGGCTTGTTTTTTTGGTTAACAACCATGCCTTTAACTACCGCGCTTTCATTAGTATCCCTTTGCCACTCGGCGTCCGCCCTGATAAAATAGCTAACAGTGCGTGTCTGCTGTTGATTCCAGGACTGCTCGCGCAGCTTAGAAATGCTAAATTGGCGTAAAGAATGTATATTAACAAAAGGATTTCCCGCGCAATCATGAACCTCTTCCCGTTCATCAAAAGGCCGTGAATAATCTTCCATTGTTACTCCGTCTTTTATTTCAGTTAGCTCCTCATCAACGAGAATCATAAGGCCGCAGGTATCGCTCGGAACTTCTTTTATAATGCTTTGTAAATCATTATTGAATTCCTGGACCTCTTCCGGGCTTAAATAATAAATCAGCGGAGCGCGCACGGCTAGAATTGAAAACGAGCTAAGGCTGGCGCTTACTACGTGCCGGCTAGTATCCACCGTACTGGGTACGAACGACCAGAAGCCTTTTTTGCCGTCATTATGCCATTTAAACAGGCGCAAAGAAGATTCGGGAATTCCCTGGTTCAATTCAGCCGGATCATAGGAAAATTCCACGGCCACGGGCTTTTTATCGTCTTTTAACCGTTCTATTTTATAGGCCTTGCCAATAACCGAAGAAATTGCCTCTTGATTCCATTCCGGAGCGGCTACTTCAGTAATGCTTAATTTATCAACATTACGATTGGCGGTTACCTGTCCCATGGTTTGCGAACCGAACATTTTCTTGCTAAATTCTTCTGTTAATACCGCTATAAATCCCGGCCCGATAAAAGATCTTAATGATAACAAAATAAAACATCCGGCTACCGCAATTATAATTATAATAATTAGGCCAATTTTTTTAGGCTTAGACATAAAAAATTATTAAAAATTAAACCTAACTTTAGTATAACACTTTTTAACCAACAAAAAAATACCGTCCGGTATTTTTTATTTATATTTGAGTTTATTTAGAGTTAGAACCTGTTTTACAAACAATGATTTACTAATATAAAAAGCAACGATTTAATTAAAAGTTTTTTTCTTATTCTTTATTAACCCCGCAATGCCAATAATAAACGCTGCTAGCCCCATCAATTGTCCGCCCGGGCTATCGTCAAATTCGCCGTATATAAACATAAACGCGCCAAACAAGATTGCGAAAATACCGTTTTTCAGTATGGAGATATTAGCCATGGTGATTCCAACTTTTTCCGCAAGTTCGGTGACGCTCATTTTGCGTTTAGCTAACATCACATCAATATTGATTATAATTGCCATAGTATTTTTTAAACAGTTAAATCGTTTTCCGATTTTATATCCACGGCAGTTTGCAAAAGCTTTTCAAAAACAGCCGCCGCGGTGGCGATTACGATGGAAATAAAAGCAGCCACAATGCCCACGGCAATGGCGCCTGCCGGATCATCATCTTTAGCATGAAATATCCTTATATATAATATTGCCATCACAATTAAGACGCTTAACATGATCGCGCAATATTTTATAGTCCTTAGAGCTTTTACCGAGCTTAGCGAGAATATTTTATTTTTCTCAATGTATCCGAGCAATTTAAGCGCCTGATAGAGCGCGACAAAAAACGGGATAGACGCTAGGTACGCGTACAGGATGAACGGATCAGAATAAATGCTAAACAGGTCTAAGTTCACGGCTCTGCCCTCGGTCAAAGGGAAGCGGATCATAATTGCCAGCGCCGCGATGCCTATAAGGATTATTATTGTTTTTAAAAATAAAATCGAACCTCGTTTCATAAATAGCTTTTAAAAATTAATGGTAATTATATTATAAGCTACGGTTTATCGTTTGTCAATATATATTTATTGTTAATATAAATAGAAAAATCGACTATGGCTTCTTGTCGGGAGTTTACTTCTCGCTCAAGCTTAACTTTACTGTCTTATTTTATTAAATTTTACGCCTCCGCAAAAGTATGGCATTAATCGCAACGATAATCGTGCTGGCCGACATAAACACGGCCGCCAGCGCCGGCTCTAAGAGTAGGCCTTTGAACGCCAGAGCGCCGGCCGCCAAAGGCAATGCGACAATATTATATCCGGTTGCCCAGAATAAATTTTGAATCATCTTCGAATATGTCACCTGCGAGAGCCTGATGATTTTTGTAATGTCTCTGGGGTCGTTTCTGACAAGAATGATGCCGGCTGACTCAATGGCGACGTTTGTGCCGGCGCCGATCGCGATGCCAAGATCGGCTTGCATGAGAGCCGGAGCGTCATTGATGCCATCGCCAACCATCGCGACTTT
>JACQYU010000004.1 GCA_016208065.1 Candidatus Falkowiibacteriota bacterium
AGCGGAAAGATGAAGCGTGTTACGTGTTGCGTGTTCCGTTTGAGATGAGGAGAGTTGATGAAATGCTTTCAAACAATAAAAAGGCCGCAGGGATAACGTTATAGTCGCTCCTATAGACGTTAAGATAAATATTTGGAATTTAAAAATGTTGGCTTTAGCTATGACCAGTCAAAATTAATTTTGAAAAATGTCAGCTTTACCATTAAAAAAGGCGAAATGGTCGGGCTGATCGGTCCGTCCGGCGCCGGTAAAACCACTATCGTTGATATAATTTTACGTTTGTTTAATCCGAACAAAGGCGAAATATCGATTGACGGAGAAAATATCAATAAAATTAAAATTAACGATTGGCGGAAAAACATCGGCTATGTTTCCCAGGATATTTTTCTTAAAAACGACACTATCGCCAATAATATAAAATTTTATAATGATTCAATAACCGACGAAGAGATGGTTGAGGCGGCTAAAATGGCCAATATTTATGATTTTATATTAAGCTGCCCGGATAAATTCTCAACCGTGATCGGGGAAAGAGGCTTTTTATTGTCAGTCGGGCAAAGGCAAAGAATCGTTATCGCCAGAATTTTAGCCAGGCGCCCGGAAATTTTAATTTTAGACGAAGCTACCAGCGCCCTGGACAATGAATCCGAAGTGCTGATTCAAAAAGTAATAGAAAATTTAAAAAATAAAATAACCGTTTTATTAATCGCTCATCGCTTATCAACCGTAATGAATTGCACTAAGCTCCTAGTTCTGCAAAACGGAGAAATTAAGGAGCAGGGTTCGCCCGAAGAGCTCATGGCCGATCCAAACTCTTATTTTTTTAAAGTCAGCAATATCAGAAAATAATCGTTATTTAAAGTATGTTTAATAAAATTAATAAAGTTTTGTTTATTATCCATGATTTGTATCAGGAAGACAACCGTTTTCCTTTGGGGCCGGCTTATATGGCCGCCAGATTGCATGATCTCGGAGCGGAAGTTGAAGCCTACTCAATGGATGTATTCCATCACACCAACGATCAATTAGCTAAGCACTTAGAGGAGAATGAATATGATTTAATCGGGTTGGGGTTTTTAGCGGCTAGGTTCAATGAGACTGTAGTTGATTTATGCAAAACGGTTAACGCCCATAAAAAAAACGCTTGGTTTGTTTTAGGCGGCCAAGGCCCGTCGCCGATTCCGGAATATATTTTAAGAACGACCGGTGCTGACATTGTCGCCGTGGGGGAAGCGGAAAACACCATAGTTGATTTATTAAATTGTAAAATAACCAAAGGCGATTTAACTAAAGTTAAAGGCATTGCTTATCTGGCTAACGACGAATTTTTTTATACCGGGCAAAACAAGCCGGTTTTTAATTTGGACGAAATCCCTTTTCCTTTATGGGAAATTTTTCCCATGAAAGAATATATTTCCAGTAATAAATTATTTAATCAGCTGCCGGAAGAAAAAAGTTTAATGATACTTACCGAGCGCGGCTGCATCAACCGCTGTAATTTTTGCTACCGCATGGAAAGGGGAGTTAGACTGAGAAGCATTGGCAAGATAATTGAGGAGATTAAGATTTTACGGGATAGATATGGCGTGAATTGCTATTTTTTTGAGGATGAATTATTCGTTTTCAGTAAAAAACGCTTATTGGAATTCGAGCAAGCTTTAAAAGTCGCTGATTTAAAAATAAAATTCAGCTGTAACGCCAGAGTGGATATCTTTGACGAGGAAATAGTGGAAATTTTAAAAAGATGCGGTTGCCAGTTTATTAATATCGGCTTTGAATCGTCCAGCGATGAGGTGCTAAAATTAATGCATAAAAATACTACGGTGCCTCAAAATATTAAGGCCTTGGAAACAGTTAAAAATGCCGGCGGCATCGGCATGGGTCTTAATTTCATCTGGAATAATCTCGGCGATAACGAAGAAACTTTAAGAAAAAATATTGAGCTGATTAAAAAATACAATACATATTACCAATGCCGGACAATCAGGCCGGTAACGCCTTATCCGGGCTCGGATTTATATTATAAGCTTATAGAAATGGGCAAGCTTAAAGGACCGGAAGATTTTTTTGCCAGGTTTAAAAATTCTGATTTAATGCTGATTAATTTAATGGATATGCCGGATGAGAAAGCTTATGAATTACTGCTTGAGGCCAATCGCGAATTAATACTGGATCACTATCAACATACCAGAGGAGATATGGCGCAGGCGGAAAATATAATCGGGCAGTTAGCTGATTTATACTCCGGAAAAAATATTAAATTTCGCGGCGCCAGGCATCATGATAAAAAATAATATATAAATTTAGCCAAACCAATTAACATAATTCAAAATTAAAATCATGAAAAATATTAGAATAATTCCTAAGCTGGATATAAAGGGGCCGAATGTGGTAAAGCCGATTCAAACCGAAGCTTTAAGAGTGGTTGGTAATCCAAAAGAGCTGGCCTTTCGCTATTATGAGCAAGGCGCCGATGAATTAATTTATTTGGACATTGTAGCGAGTTTGTATCGGAGGAATTTGGATTTTGATTTGCTAAAGTCAGTGGCGGAAAATATTTTTATACCCATTACGGTCGGCGGCGGTATTAGAAGCATTTATGATATCAATAATGTCTTGCGTTCGGGCGCCGATAAAGTCGCGGTTAATACTTACGCGGTAAAACATCCTGATTCTTATTAAAAAAGGTAAGTTCGTTTTCCCCGATTCCGGTAATCGCCCATGGCGGCGCCGGAACGCCGGAATCTTTGGCAGAAGCTGTCATAGACGCTAAAGTTGACGCTTTAGGAGTATCTTCCGTCTTTCATTATAATAATTTTTCCATAGCTCAAGTTAAAGAGTTTTTAGTCGGCCGCGGCGTTAATGTGAGAATCGTATGATAATAAACAAGCCTAAAATAGTCATTATAGATTATGGCGTTGGCAATTTATACAGCCTAATCAGGGTTTTTAAATTTTTCGGGATTGAAGCGATAATTGCCGAAGAGGCGGACGGTTTAGAGCGGGCCGACGGCATTATTTTACCCGGAGTCGGTTCGTTCAAGGCTGGAATGAGAGGCTTAAAAACAAGAGGCTTAATTGAAAAAATTAAAGACATTGCTCGAAGCGATAAGCCCATTTTAGGCATCTGTTTGGGCGCGCAAATTATGTTGACCGAAGGCCATGAATTTGGTAATTTTAAAGGATTAGATATTATTAAAGGCAAGGTAGTTCACTTTCCGGTTTTAGCGGATAAGGAAAAGGTTCCTCATGTCGGCTGGAATACTGTTTCGCCGTTAAAAGATAATGCTTGGCCGGGGACAATTTTTAATTCTTTTAATGAAGCCGATCAAGTTTATTTCGTTCATTCTTATGTTTTGGAGCCGGAAGATAAAGAAGATATTTTAGCTTTAACGGCTTACGGCGGCCAGACTTTTTGTTCAGCCGTTAAAAAAGGAAATATTTACGGCTGCCAGTTTCATCCGGAGAAAAGCGGACCGGCCGGCCTTAAAATAATTGAAAATTTTATAAATTTAATTGAATATGGAAAAAATTGAAACAAAATACGGCTTGCCGGGGGAGGTGAAATTTTGTAAAAAATGCGTTATTTCCAACCAGCGGCCGAATACCGCGGTTGAATACGACCATAAAGCGGATAGCTTAAAGCAAACAATTCATTTTGATGAAGCCGGTATTTGCGACGCTTGCCGCGTGGCCGAAAAGAAAAAAAATATTGATTGGCAGAAAAGAGAAGAGCAATTAATTGAATTATGCGATCGTTATCGAAAAACTGATGGCTCTTATGATTGTTTAGTGCCAGGTTCCGGCGGCAAAGACAGTTTTTATGCCGCCCATATTTTAAAATATAAATATAATATGCATCCTTTAACAGTAACCTGGGCGCCGCATATTTATACCGACTGGGGCTGGAAAAATTTTGAATTATGGATTCATGCCGGTTTTGACAATGTTTTATTTACTCCCAACGGCAAAGTGCACCGATTATTAACCAGGCTGGCTACGGAAAATTTATTCCATCCGTTTCAGCCTTTTATTATCGGGCAAAAATCTTTTGCCCCTAAAATGGCTTTGCTTTATAATATTCCGCTGGTTTTTTACGGCGAGCATGAAGCCGAATATGGCAACCCAATGGCGGACACTTTTACGGCTAAGCGAGATTGGTCGTATTTCACCAGTAAAGACAAGTCTAAAATATTTTTTGGCGGAGTCAGCATAAAAGATTTAAAGGATAAGTACGGCGTAGTTGACGCTGATTTGCAAACTTATTTGCCGGCTGATCCGGTCGAAATAGAAGCCAATAATATTGAAGTGCATTATCTTGGTTATTATTTAAAGTGGCATCCGCAAAGCTGCTATTATTACGCGGTTGAGCATGGCGGCTTTCAAGCTTCGCCGGAAAGGACGCCGGGAACTTACAGCAAATACAACAGCATTGATGATAAAATTGACGATTTTCATTATTGGACAACGCTTATTAAATTCGGCATCGGTCGGGCGACTTATGACGCTTCTCAGGAAATTCGCTCCGGCGATATAACCCGCGAGGAAGGCGTGTCCCTAGTCAAAAGATTTGATAGTGAATTCCCGGAAAGATTTGCCGAAGAGATATTTAAATATTTAAGTATTCCCGCTAAAGATTTTTCCGAAGCATCCAAAATGTTTAAACAGCCGATTATGGGCAGGCGGTACTTTATGGAATTGGCCGATAAGTTTCGCTCGCCGCATCTTTGGGAGAAAAAAGACGGCGAATGGAAATTAAGACATCAAGTAAGTTTATAAATTATATTTATGATACCGATTTATCGCATGCCGGTTATCCAAATTGAAGTTACTAATGGCTGCAGTTTGCAGTGTTCACAATGCACTCGCTTCGTCGGCCACCATAAAAAGCCATTTTTTATGGATTTGGCTATGGTGGAAAAAGCCGTTAAGTCGCTTGATGGCTATGAACACGCTATTGGCATTATGGGCGGCGAACCGACCATGCACCCACAATTTAAAGAGATTTGCGAGCTTATGCAAAAGCATGTGCCAAACCGGCGGCAAAGAGAACTCTGGACTAACGGCTTTAAGTGGAGCGAACATGAAAAAATCATAAAAGAAACTTTTGACGAAGATTTAATAATTTATAACGATCATAAAGATATGGAGGTTGGCCAGCATCAGCCGCTGTTGGTCGCGGCTGAAGAAATAATAGATGACCGGGAATTAATGTGGCGTTTAATCGGCAACTGCTGGGTGCAGTGGCGCTGGGCCGCTTCCATAACGCCCAAAGGCGGATTTTTTTGCGAAGTGGCCGCGGCCTTAGATCAGTTATTCGACGGTCCGGGCGGCTATCCGCTGGAACCGGGCTGGTGGAATAAAAACCCCAATGAATTTATGGATCAGGTTAAGCGGTATTGCCCGCGTTGCAGTGGCGCTATTCCTATGGAACGGGTTTCCAGCCACGTTGAATATGATTTAGTATCGCCTGGAAACGCCGAACGGCTAAAAGCCTGCGGTTCGCCCAAGTTTTTAAAAGGGAATTATAAAATTTTTGATAAAAAATTATCCGAGGCTGATGTTGAGCGCGTGGTGGCGGAAGGTTGGACACCCTGGAGCCACCGTCCGTATAAGCAAAGCGGACCGAAAACAAAATGGACAGATAAAAACGACGTGCCGGCAGAAAAAATATAAATAATATGGATTGTACCGGTTCTAAATTTAACCAAACTAATCAGCACAATTCATAAAATAATCAATAAAAACATGAAAACCTTAAACTCAAACGAAGAAAACAATTTGGAAATTAAGAAAAATAACTTATTGGCAAGCCTTAAGCCGAGTGAAATCGCTGATAATTTCCCTCTATTTATCACCAGGCAGGAAATGGCCAGATATTTAGTCAGATACGAACTGTTTAAAAAAATTTTGAATGTTAAAGGCAGTATTATAGAGTGCGGCGTTTATAAAGGCGCTTCTTTGATGTTTTTTGCCAAAATGAGCGCAGTTTACGAGCCATACGCTTTTAACCGCGAAATAATCGGTTTTGACACTTTTGCTGGTTTTCCCAGCGTTGATAATAAAGACGGCGCTTTGGCCTATGCCGGCGATTTATCTGATGTCAATTTGGAAATTCTGGAAAAAAGCATAGAATTATTTGACAATAATCGACCGATTGGGCATGTTTCAAAAATAAAATTGGTTAAAGGCGATGCCGTTAAAACCATACCGCAATATTTTATTGAAAATCCCCATACTGTAGTGGCTATGCTGTATTTGGATTTTGATATTTATGAGCCGACTTTAGCTGCCTTAAAAACTATTTTACCGCGCATGCCTAAGGGGGCGATTATTGTTTTTGACGAGCTTAATGAAAGGCGCTGGCCGGGTGAAACTTTAGCTTTATTGGAAGCGCTTGACATAAATAAGCATGAAATAAAAAAGTTTTCCGAAGATCCGCATATTAGCTATATTGAATTATGAAAAAACAAGCGGAAAAATTAATAATTTATTTGGCTGACCTAGATCATTTTCGTCCAGGAAATTGTTATAACGTGCCTTTAGGCATCGGTTCAATCATGAGTTACTCTAAAAATATTTATAGCGAGGCAATAGATATTTATTTATATAAAGACCCGGTTGAGCTGATTGAAGCGATTAGGCGCCGGCCACCGCAGGTTTTAGGCTGTTCATTCTTTATGTGGAATGAGAATTTGACGCTTAAAATGATTGAAGCCTGTAAGAAAATTGATAGCCAAACTATAACGGTTATAGGCGGCGCCAGTATTGCCAGAAATTCGGATAATTATAAAAAAATTTTAAAAAATAATCCAGGCCTTGATATAATCGCACTTGATCAGGGAGAGAAGTCGTTTGCCGCTATTTTAAAAAGAATTTTTGAATGTGATTTAAATAAAGAATTAATATTTTCAAAAAACCTAGCCGGCTGCGCTACGCGCTTAAACGGGCGAGGGCCGGCGGTTAGGGGAGAAATTTTAGCCGGAGGAATTGATATAAATTCTTTTCCTTCGCCGTATCTTATGGGATATCTGGATAAATTTTTACAAGCCGGCCTGGTGGCTTCTTTAGAAACGACTCGCGGCTGTCCGCATAGATGCACTTTTTGCTGCGGCGGCATAAACACTTTTCTTCCTTTAAGCGTTAAAAAGGAAGAGACGGTTTACGACGAGCTGAATTATATTTTAAAACATTCAACTTCAAAAGAATTGGATATTGCCGACACTAATTTCGGCATTATGGGCGAGCGGGATTTAAGGATTAGCGCTTTTATGCTTGAACTTTATAAAAAAACCGGCTTTCTATAAAACTAAATTCAGGCCGCTAAACGGCCGATACGGCGAATACGATTTAATCAGCGGCCAAAAGCTCGTCCGCGTTATTGAAACCGAAGAAATCGCCTGGAAAAATAATAGTTTTGACGCTAATGATTATTTAACCATAAGAAGCTTTGGTTTAATTTCCAGGCTATTAGTCGCTTCCGGCGCTTTTTCCGATACGATATCGTTTTTATTTTCGCGAGGCATAAAGATAACCGAAGTTTTTAAAATCATTATGGAAAATTATCATAAATATGCCGGCTTGAATAAACTGTTTGGCGATTATAAAAAATATTCCGACGCCGAGTTGTTCGCGAGCCAAGATGATTTAATCGGCCGGATAACCGGCGACGATGCTTGCTGGAATGATTTATTATCCAATCAAGGAACTTATTTTAAATTAGACCACGGTTTTTCCGGGTATTGCTTGTTTGAAGATACTAATATTTTAGAAGAATTAAAAGAAATAATTTTGCGCGGAGTGGAAAATAAATTATCAAAAGAAGATTTGTTTGATTTTAACGAGGTATTAAAACATGATAAAATATATAGGATAATCCAAGACAAGCCGGTCGGTAAATTAATTAAAGCGGATATAAAAAAAGAGATAGCGG
>JACQYU010000011.1 GCA_016208065.1 Candidatus Falkowiibacteriota bacterium
GTAATTGCGCCGCTTTATCAAAGGCTTCGCCGGCCGCGTCATCCCGCGTCTCGCCTAAAACTTTATATTTTCCATGAGCGCTCATAAGTACTAACATAGTGTGTCCGCCGGATACAGTTAAAATTAAAGCTGGAAATTGTATTTTTGCCTTAGCCAAAGCCTCATTCACTACCGGTAAAATATTTAAAACATGCTCCCGCGCCGCCACTTCCGGCACCACACCGCCGTATTTTTTATGTATTTCAATCTGCGACGATACTATATTGGATAACACTTCCGCCTTATCGCCAACGCCAAGCACTACCGCGGCCGCGGTTTCATCGCAAGAAGTTTCAATACCTAATATAATCATAAAATTAATTCCATCTTAGCCTAAAAATGCTAAAAAAACAAGCTTACTTGACAATATATTTCTATCTGTTATAATTTATATTATACCCCCACCATAGGTATAGGTATATGGGTTATTCCTCAACAATTTATAACTCTTAACTACATTAAATTATGACGCCGCAAAAAATCAAAACTTTAATTAATTTTAGAAAAACGAAAAGCTTAATGGAAAAAATTATTAAGATGGTGGAAGCTGATGAATATTGCATAAATATCATGCAGCAAAATTTAGCGGCTATCGGTCTCTTACGTTCAGCCCACGAGATGCTTATGGAAGGCCATTTAAATAGCTGTTTTAAATCGGACTTTGAAACAAAAAATTCTAAGAAACAAAAAGAAATGACCGAAGAAATTTTAAAAGTAACTAAATTATTTAATAAATAACCATATGATGTATTATAATCCGTTTTATTCCGGCCTATTTATGCCATTTTTTATGATAATTATTTGGCTTATCATTATCTTTGGCATTGTGCTGCTAATAAACTGGTTCGTAAAACAAAACCAATCAAGTAAAGCTAGTGAAAAATCCGCTCTGAATATTTTAAAAGAGCGGTATGCTAAAGGCGAAATTGATCAAAAAGAATTTGAAGAAAAGAAAAAATACTTAAATCTTTAATTATGAATGACACTAAAAAATTCATTATCCCCATAAAAGGCATGCATTGCCGATCATGTGAAATAATAGTTGAAAATCAGCTCAAAGAAATAAAAGGCATAGCTAAAGCTGAAGTCAATCATCGTCAGAATACCGCGGAAATCTATTATGATAAAGAAAAACCGTCTCTTAGCCAAATTACCGAGGCAATAGAAAAAGCCGGCTATGGCATTGGCCAAGAAAAAATCAAAGGCTTAATTAGTAAAGATATAACCGACTACAAAGAGCTTGGCGTAGCTTTTTTATTTTTATTAGGCTTATATTTCATATTTAGAGGTTTGAATATCGCCAATATAGCTATTAACCCCTCGCCCGAAGGTTTAACTGTTTGGCTTGTCCTATTAGTCGGCCTAACCGCCGGCGTTTCCACTTGCATGGCTTTAGTCGGCGGTTTAATCATCGGCCTTTCGGCCAGACACAGCAAACTGCATCCCGAAGCCAGCCCCATAGAAAAATTTCGGCCGCATTTATTTTTTAACTTAGGCCGGATTATATCTTATGCTTTTTTAGGCGGACTGCTGGGTTTGCTGGGTTCTACCATAGAGCTGTCAAGTTTAGCTTTAGGTATCTTAATTATTGCTGTCGGTTTGATTATGCTAATTATGGGATTGCAACTGATTGGAATTTTTCCTTGGGCAGATAAGCTAAAATTTAGTTTACCTAAAAGTTTAAGTCGAGTTTTGGGTATAAACGAACATCAAAAAGAATATAGCCATAAAAATTCCATGATTTTAGGCGGCCTAACCTTCTTTCTGCCCTGCGGCTTTACTCAAGCCATGCAAATTTTCGCCATTGGTACCGGCAATTTTTTCTATGGCGCGCTAGTGATGGGCTTATTTGCCTTAGGCACATTGCCCGGATTATTAGGTATCGGCGGCTTAACCTCGGCGGTTAGAGGGCCGCTTGCCAAAAAATTCTTTAAATTTTCCGGCTTGGTAGTTATAGTTTTGGCCATCTTTAATATTTCCAACGGCTTTGGCTTGACCGGCTGGAATCTGGCTTACGGCCAAACAAAAAATATAAGCTTAAACGACCCCAATGTCGTTTTAGAAAATAATGTCCAGATAGTTAAAATGAAAGAGCTGACTAATGGCTATTCGCCCAATAAATTCACTGTTAAAAAGGGCCTGCCGGTTAAATGGGTAATAGACGCCGAGGCCCCCTTCTCCTGCGCCGCCAGCCTAGTTATGCCAAAATATAATATCAGAAAGAATTTAGTTAAAGGCGAAAATATAATTGAATTTACGCCGCGCGAAACCGGCCGCGTCCCTTTCTCCTGCTCTATGGGCATGTATACCGGCGTTTTTAATGTAATTGAATAATATGAAAACACAACTAAACATTTCCGGCATGCACTGCGCTTCTTGCGCGGCCAATATTGAACACTGCTTGAAGAAAAAGCCCGGCGTTGCTTTGGCTAACGTCAATTTTGCCATTGAAAAATTAAACCTGGAATATGATCCGGAAAAAATCAGCCTGGAAGAGATAAAAAGAGAAGCTGATAAAATCGGCTATAAGCTGGCTGAAGCTATGCCAGCCACGGATCATGCCGGGCATGATATGAGTTCGCACGAGCACGACCATGCGGCCGAATCAATCAAAATTTTAAGAAACCGTTTTTTAGGCACGCTTATTTTCGGTTTGCCCCTCCTTTATATTGTCATGGGAAAAATGGTTGGCTTAACTGTCCCGCAATTTATAAAAAATAATTTGCTAATAGTTGAATTAATTTTAGCCAGCGGCGCTATTTTAACGGCTTTTAATATCTGGCTCTTTGGCCTAAAAGGATTAATTAGGCTAAGGCCGGGCATGGATTCGCTTATTTTTATCGGTACGGCCGCGGCCTATTTTTATAGCCTGACCGTCTCCATAATCTATTGGCTTAAACCCGGCGAAACAATGCCCGGCCTTTATTACGAAAGCGCGGCTTTTATTTTAATTTTTATCGCTTTGGGCAAATATCTGGAAGCCGCGACTAAGGGCAAGACCGGCGAAGCCATAAAAAAACTGATGGGGCTTCAGCCAAAGACCGCCACGGTTATAAAAAACGGGGTGGAAATGAAAATTTCCATCTCCGAAGTTAAAGTCGGCGATATTATTTTAATTAAGCCCGGCGAAAAAATCCCGGTGGATGGCGTAGTGATTGAAGGCTATTCAAGCGTGGACGAAAAAATGATATCCGGCGAAAGCCTACCGATTGAAAAAAACGCGGGCAACGACGTTATTGGCGCCACGATTAATAAAAACGGCCGCCTAATAATAAAAACCTTAAAAGTCGGCAACGACACCATGATCGCGCAAATTATTAAAATCGTGAACGAGGCTTTTGCCGCTAAAGCGCCGATTCAACTTTTAGCCGATAAAATTTCTTTTTACTTTGTGCCAGCCGTCATCGGCCTGGCGATTTTAACTTTTAGCGTTTGGACAATTCTAGGCTATCCTTTTACGTTCGCTTTAACCGCTTTTGTTTCCGTCCTAATTATCGCTTGCCCTTGCGCCTTAGGCCTGGCCACGCCCACGGCCGTGATGATGGGCACGGGCTTGGCCGCCGCCAGAGGAATTTTAATTAAAAACGGCAAAGCGTTGGAAGTCGCCAAAAAAATTACCATGGTGATATTTGATAAAACCGGCACCTTGACGAAAGGTGAACCGGAAGTGACGGATATTATCCAGTCGGCTGATAAAACCAAAGATGAAATACTTAGACTCGCGGCTTCAGTGGAAAAAAATTCCGAACATCCTTTGGCCGATGCTATCGTTAAAGAAGCTGGCCGGAAAAAATTAAAACTTGCGCCGGTAAAAAATTTCATAGCTATGCCGGGCGAAGGCGTACGCGCCGTAGTAAACGGCCAAAATATTATTTTAGGCACGAGAAAATTAATGGTTAAAAACCAGATTGATACTTTAGCCATTGAAAATAAAATGAGTGAGCTGGAAAAACAGGGTAAGACCACTATGATTTTAGTTATTGATAAATCTATTATCGGCTTAATTTCTTTGGCTGATACTTTAAAAGATAATTCCCGCGAAGCCGTGAATAAATTAAAAGCTATGGGCAAACAAGTTGCAATGATCAGCGGAGACAATAAGCGCGTTGCTGACGCTATCGCCAAAGAATTAAGCATTGAATTTGCTATTGCTGAAGTTATGCCACAAGACAAAGCTAGCATAGTTAAAAAATTACAAAGAGGCGGAGAAATTGGAAATTGGCCATTGGAAATTGGCCATTCCCGCCAAGAGCGGGTTGTCGCTATGGTAGGAGACGGCATTAACGACGCGCCGGCCTTAGCTCAAGCCGACCTGGGCATTGCCTTAGGTTCGGGCACGGACGTAGCCATGGAAACCGGGGAAATTGTCTTGATAAAAGACGATTTAAGAGACGTGGCCGCGGCCATTAATTTAAGTTCTTTTACCTTAAAAAAAATCAAACAAAATCTATTTTGGGCATTTTTCTATAATATTATCGGCATTCCGGTCGCGGCCGGAATTTTATATCCTCTAACCGGCTGGCTTTTAAACCCGGGAGTGGCCGCCGCGGCCATGGCCTTTTCTTCGGTCAGCGTGGTCTTAAACGCTTTGTCTATGAAAAACTATAAAGCGTAAAATGACCAAGAGGGTTTACTAAATAATAAAAAGTCAGCTATAATATACTTATGAAAAATAAAATCATTATCTCTACAATTCTATTTATTGCTGTTTTAGCTTTTTCGTTTTTTGCGTTTTGGCAAGAAAAAAATAAAAACCAATCTTTAATTAACGAATCAACGGTAAAAGAAAACCAAGCGGTAAGCCAAATTATCCTTTTTTACGGCGACGGCTGCCCGCATTGCGCGATCGTAGAAAAATATATTGAAGAAAATAATATTAAAAATATAATTTCTTTCGCCGAAAAAGAGGTTTATTATAATCAGGCCAATGCCAAAGAGCTTGAGGCTAAAGCGAAAATTTGCGGCTTACCGGTTAATTCCATCGGCGTGCCTTTCCTCTGGAGCGGAGAAACATGCTTAGTCGGCGATAAAGATATTATAAATTTCTTTAAACAAAAAACCGGCGGGCAATAATTATGAAAAAAACATTGATTTATTTTTTTTCTATTTTAACGGTTAGTTTTTTCTTTGCTAAACAAGCTTTGGCGGTTTGCCCGATTTGCACTATTGCCGTCGGCGCCGGCGTGGGTTTTTCCCGCTGGCTTGGGATTGATGACGCTATAACCGGATTATGGCTTGGCGGGCTTATCGTTTCCATGATTTTTTGGACGGAAGATTGGCTGGAAAAGAAAAATATCCGCTTTAAAGGCAGAATTTTCGTAAACATTTTAGCTTACTACGCCTTAATCGTCGCCCCTCTTTATTACTCCGGCATTATCGGCAACCCGCTCAATACTTTATGCTTTTGCGGATTGGATAAATTGCTCTTCGGGATCATTGTAGGCAGCGTTGCTTTCTGGTTCGGCGCCAGCTGGTACGCTTATTTTAAAGAAAAAAATAACGGCCGCGCCCATTTCCCTTTTCAAAAAGTCTTAATGCCGATTTTACCCCTTATAATTTTAAGCATAATTTTTTATTTTTTAACTAAATAACCGTATGAATAACTTCAATAATAGTCAGAATCAGATAAAAAACTTAAATGAATTAATACAAAAGGTTAACAGAAAAAAAAAA
>JACQYU010000034.1 GCA_016208065.1 Candidatus Falkowiibacteriota bacterium
AACTTATTGAGGAAAAAAAATTAAAAAGCGAGGAGCTTGAAGGCTGGGCCATCGCTAAGTTTTTGCAAACGCCTGACGAAAAATTTATAGAGCAGGGTGTGCCTCTGCTGCGCGAAGTCGCGGCCAGAATGGCGCATAGATTATCTACCAGCCTTAGGATGTCTGAAAAAATATTTAAAAATCTGGAAATGAAAGTAAATAATTTTACCCATGGGCCGAACGCGGAATGTTTATTAAAATATGTTATTAAAAATAACGGTAAATCCGGCTTTAATGATGTCGCGGAAATCGGCGGAGCGTTCAAGACCGGAGAAAACGTTGACTTTATAATAGAGCGGGACGAAACCGGATTATTAAAACCCATAAAAATAAATTTGCGCGGGCAAGAATACGATTTTGACATGGAAGAGTTTAATAAGCTTAGAGAAGAATATAACGAAAAAAAACAGCAAGAGAAAAAGCAATAATCCAAAATATCCGAATTTTATATAAAATACCGCTTAAGCCAAGCGGTGTTTTATTTTAAAATTTTTATTTATCCGCCGTAGCCTTCCGGCGAAGGTGGACTACCCCCTTATTCGCGTCAACTTCAACCAAATCGCCGTCACGCAAAACTTTAGTGGCAACGCGGGTGCCGATGACGCAAGGCTTTTTCATTTCCCGCGCCACGATAGCGGCGTGAGAAGTAATGCCGCCCTGATCAGTAACAAAAGCGGCGGCTTTTTCCATGGCGGGCAGAAGATCTGGATTGGTAGTGGTGGCGATTAAAATATCTCCTCGATTAACTTTATTTAAATCTTTACTGGAAAATATAATGCGCGCCTTACCTATAGCCTTCCCGGGGAAAGCGACATTGCCGGAAATTTCTTGGCGGTTCGTCGCGCTTTCTTCAATTAAAACTTTCTTTAAAAACATTTTTGCTTTATTTTTTTCGACAAATTTAACTTTATTTTTTTCAGTCACTCTAAGTAAAAATCTGGAGCGTTTTAATCCGGAATTTAAATTTGCCGCGCCGGTTCGGATAAATTTTAAAATTTCTTCCCTGTCGGCATAATGAAACCATGCTAAAGGAATATGGTATTGTTTGCTTAAACGCTTAAAAATTCCGTCCATTACCCAATGGAAATAATGGCGGATATCAACCCGATAGGCTTTTAAGCGCATAATTTTCTTGGCCGCGTAAAATAATTTTCTTTCCTGGCCGGTTAAACCGAGTTTTTTTTCAATTAAAATTTGCTTTAAATGAATTTTTTTAAAATAATTGAGGTGCTCTTGATATTGGCGAAAAGGAGAATTATTGTATATTTTTTTCAATGCGTCGGAAAAATATTTGGCGGTTAGCGCCGGCCCTTTATAGCCATATTGGGCTGACGCGTATTTTTTAACATGCTTTTTAAAATTTTTACTGATAACCGCTTGTTGATAGGTTTTATATTTTTTAGCTATCTTTAGTAATGATTTTTTCTCATGCCAAACCTTCGTGGGCATAGTCGGAGTAATAAGCAAACTCATAATTTCTTGCGCTTGATCGGCCGGCAAAAATTTTTTGAGTAAAATTTTTTCCAGATGCTTTGTCAGTAAAGCATATTCCACATCGCAAAAAACTACAACAAAACCCAAACAATTTAAACGCATAAAATCTTGCCAAACTTTTTCTAATTCTTTCGCCAGATAATCATTCTTTAAAGAAATAGCTTCTTCAAGTTTTTTACAGCGAGCCAAAACTTTTTTTCCAAAATATTTATGCAGTCGTTCAATCTCGGCGAGTTGATATGAACCATTTTTCATTTTTCTTAAAGAACTCTCTGCTAGCGCTAAAATATTATCCGGATTAGCCGCCCAGCGCCCATGCTCGCCCTCCATTATTATGATTTCCGCATCAAACGACAACTCTAAAAAACGTTTAATGTACGGCAATTTAAAAAAACCGTCGGCAACCATGCTCCAGGAGAAATAATTTGCGCCATGCTCATCAATTATTATTTTAGCGAACTTTTCTTTCATATTTAAACTGCGTTTATTTATTTAATTTTTTTACTACCCCCTTATCCGCGTCAACTTCAACTAAATCTCCGTCACGCAAAACTTTAGTCGCGATTTTCGTGCCGACGATACAGGGAGTTTTTAATTCCCGCGCCACAATAGCGGCATGGCAGGTAATGCCGCCGTCATCGGTAATAATGGCGGCCGCCTTTTTCATGGCCGGAACTAAAGATGGAAAAGTCGTATGCGATACCATAATATCGCCTTTTTCAATTTTAACCATCTCTTCCGGCAAATTTATAATTTTAACCTTGCCCTTAATTTTACCGGCATAAGCGCCAGTGCCGCTTAACTCATTAACTTTTATTATCTTCTCTTTTTCTAAAATCAGCTTGCTTAGAAAATTTTTGGCTTTTTGGCCGGAATAAATATAGCCCTTTTCTCCTTTTTGATATAAAACGCTGAATTTTATCCGCTGATTAATAACTTCCGGATCAAACTCTTTCTTTCTTAAAGCCGGCGCGATTTCCCAAAAACCCATCATCCAAACCTGGTTTAAAGACAGGCCTAAGCGCCGGCCGATTTCTTTATATAAATTTTCCGCCGCGAAACAGCCGTGAAACCAGCAGTCTTTACGGAAAGATTTTAAATAAATTATATCAGCCGCGATATTAAATAAATGATTGTCAAAAGAGCTGATTTTTAATTTTTTAACAATGGCTTGCTTCTTATTTTTTATCTCCTCGGGTTCGGCTAAAAGCCGCTTTAATTCCTTGCCCGCATCAATTTTTTGCCGGATAATACCGGACCAAATTTCTAAATAATAGCTTAAATCATACGCCGGCCATCTATAAGTATATGGCGCCCATCGCCATTTTTTATAATGGTTAACAATTTTTCTTTTTAAGCTTTTATTGATATTCACTAGGCCGGCTTCAATTTTTTCAAGGCTTTTCTCTAGAAAAATTTTTCTGGCTTGAGCGTCATTGTTTATTAATAAAACAATTTTTAATGACTCAATTTCTTCCTTAGCCGCGAAACTTCGCTTTGCCGGCGTAGTCATAAGGCTAAACGCTTCAACGGGATTAATTTTTAACTTCTGTTTCTTTAAAATATTATGAATCCTGCCGAGCAAAAATTTTGAAAAATCTTCTCCGTCAGAATCTATAAACCAGGTAGTCGGTATCGCCCAGCCGTGGCTATAAATTAATAACTTTGACCACTTTTCATAAATTTTTATTAACTGCTTATTGCTTAATAATTTTAAACTGATTTTTTGTATTTCTTTAGCATACTTAAAAAATTCCTTATTATATTTAACCGCTTGGGCGTGAATCGCGTCAATCTTATCCGGCTCATTTAAAATAACCTCCAAGGTTTTATCAACTAAAGCGCGCAATCCTTCGCGCTTAAAATAAGTGCCGATATTGTCAGCGCCCTTCTGAACCCAAATAGCTTCGGTTAAAACGCGCTTATTAACCGTAATATTCTGCAATTTCATCATGTCATACAAAGCCGGCGAGCCCATTTGAAAGTGTGTCCGCCTGATTTCAAAATTTTTCCGCCAAATTTCACTCTTCATATAAAACTAAATCATCCCCTTTACCCTGTCTAAGAGCCCGGGTAAAAGCGGCACGATAATTTTAGTGTAGCTGATTAAAAACGGCGCGACTTTCGAAGCGTTGAGCCAGCCGGAAAAACCAGTTTGAGAAATAAATGATAAAATCAAGCCTAAAACCAGACCGCCTTCAATAAAGCCTAAGGCCGCGCCGGAGAGCCGGTTAATGGTTTTTAAAAACGGGATAACGGAAATTAAATCAAAAGTTCGGTCAAGCAAAGCGAAAATAAAACCGATTAGCCGGTTAATTAAAGTGAATAAAATAATAAAAATAATAATTTTTCCGGCCAATTCGTGCCCGAAAAATAAATTTTTTACCCAATCAAAAACGGTTGAATAAAACATAGCCGTAAACCATAAGCCGCCGACCAAGCCGAGTAAAGAGCCGATAGTTCTGATCAAACCGAAAAATAAGCCGTAAAAAATAAAACCGGACAGGATGATTAATAAAACAATGTCAAAAATTGTCATATATTTATATCATGAATTGTGCTAATTATAACTATAAGTTTGAGTTAAATTTAGGAAATTTTCGTGCGAGGACTGTTTGAGCCCGAGTAATCTCGGGCGAGTTCCGCAGTAGAAAATTTTCTAAATTTAACTCAAACTAAAATGACTACTTAGCATAATTCATAATATATTATCTATATTCTCGGAAATAGCGGCTCGCCCTTTTTTATCTCTTTGGCGCTGAATTGCTTGATAATTTTTTCTGACGCAGCCGGCATAAACGGCTTTAATAGGCTTGCTATGTTTAAAATATCCTTTGCTATCGGCTCTAAAATATTTTTTATGGTTTTTTCCTCATCCAGTTTCCAGGGCTTTTAATCGCTTAAGACCGTATCGCCGGCTCTTAATTTTTCCCATAAAATTTTTAGCGCCTCGTCAAATTTAAAAGCTTGCATATTTTCAGCGTATTTTTTAATCAGCTTTTTATCACTGCCAACTTCTAAATCTAATCCAATTTTATTTGTTTCCAATAAATTAGAAACTCGCGCCGCTAAATTGCCTAAGCCGTTGGCTAAATCGGCGTTATATTTATCGTTAAATTTTTCCCAGCTAATATCGCCGTCATGGCCGAAAGCCGTAGCGCCCATAATTAAATAGCGAGCGGCATCAACCCCGTATTTTTTTATTAGGTCAGAAGGGGCAATGGCGTTGCCTAAAGACTTGCCCATTTTTTGCCCGTTAACTTGAAAATATCCATGAATAAAAATCTTTTTGGGCAAAGGCAGGCCTAAAGACAATAGCATGGCCGGCCAGATAGTGGCGTGCACGCGCAAAATATCTTTGCTCATAAGCTGAACCGAGGGCGGCCAGAATTTTAAATCCCCCTTCCCCCCTTTATTAAAGGGGGTGGCGCCATCCCAGCCCAAGCCGGTTAAATAGTTTAAAAAGGCGTCGGCCCAAACATAAACCGTATGCGATTTATCCCAGGGAATCGGTATGCCCCAGTTAACGTTTTTGCGGGAGAATGACACGTCAGCCAACCCCTCCTTTTCATAGAAACTGACAATTTCATTTTTACGATTTAAAGGCAAAATTTGCAATTCGTCATTCTTGATTTTTTCCAACAATTCGTCCTGATATTTTGATAATTTAAAAGTATAGCATTCCTCGCTCATCTTTTCCGGCGCTATCTTATGGTCCTGGCACATGCCGTCGATTAAATCGCGCTCGCTTTTATACTGTTCGCAGCCGCGGCAATACAAGCCTTCGTATTTACTTAAATAAATATCGCCCTTATCATGCATAAACCGCAAAGCCTTTTGCACGGCTTTTATATGCGCCTCACCGGTAGTGCGTAAAAAACCGTCATGGGAAATATTTAATTCTTGCCAAGCCTCTTTAAAAGCGTCCGCGATTTTGTCCGCGTATTGCTTTGGTTCCAGCTTCATTTCTTTGGCTTTAGTTTCAATTTTCGCGCCATGCTCGTCCGTGCCGGTTAAAAAGAAAACCTCCTCGCCTAATTCGCGGTGCCAGCGCGCTAAAACGTCGGCCGCTATAGTCGTATAAGTATGGCCGATATGCGGCACGTCATTAACGTAATAAACCGGAGTTGTTATATAAAATTTTTTCATATAAACACAAATTAATGAGTTTAGCTTATAGCTTGGGCTAAATTTGTAAAATTTTCGTGCGAGGACTGTTTGAGCCTGAGTAATCTCAGGCGAGTTCCGCAGTAGAAAATTTTATGAATTTAGCCTAAGCTCCGTGTGGTTTTTTACTTTCCCACAATCACCGTAAACTCCCCTTTTTGATCATTAGCACTGGCTTTTATCTTTTCAATAATTTTATCAATTTCTCCGCGATAAACCGTTTCGTGCATTTTTGAAAGCTCGCGGCAGACCACGACCGAAGTTAAATTTATCGGCCTATTTTCCAATTCGCCTTTTTTATTAACTTCCGTATTTTCTTTGGCCGCCTTTTTCAATTCTTCAAGGAATTTTATTATCCGATGTTTTGATTCATAAACCGCCGCCGGCCATTCGCTTTCCATAATTTTTTTAATAAAAGTCTGCCGGCCTTTTTTATGGGGCGGAAAACCCATAAAAATAAATTTATCGGTCGGCATGCCGGAAATTGAAAGCGAAGCGGTTACGGCCGACTGTCCGGGAACTGACTCAATCTCCGCGTTATCGCCCAGCTTTTCCAGCACGGCCTGTACTAACTTCCCTCCGGGATCGGAAATCCCCGGAGTGCCGGCGTCCGAAACCATGGCTAAATTTTTTCCGGAAGCGAGCAGATTAATTATCTCCTCCTCTTTATTTTCACTGGAATGCTGATGATAGGAAATCGTCGGAGTTTTAATTTTATAATGCGACAATAATTTTCCGGTCACGCGCGTATCTTCGCATAAAATAAAATCAACTTCGCCTAAAATGCGAAGCGCTC